>NZ_WWIA01000842.1 GCF_009870065.1 Streptomyces sp. SID5785
CTGCGCGACGCGCTCGTCGACGCGGTCCGCGCCGCCGTCCCCGAGGCGATCCTCGGCGGCGACCCGGCCCCGGGCGGGCGGCTGCCCGCCAACGCGCACTTCACCTTCCCCGGCTGCGAGGGCGACTCCCTGCTGCTCCTCCTGGACGCCCAGGGCATCGAGTGCTCCACCGGCTCCGCCTGCACCGCGGGCGTCGCCCAGCCCAGCCATGTGCTGCTCGCCACCGGCACCGCCCCCGACCTGGCCCGCGGCACCCTGCGCTTCTCCCTCGGCCACACCTCGACCCGGGCCGATGTCGACGCGGTCGCGCGGGCGATCGGCCCGGCGGTGGAACGCGCCCGCACGGCGGGACTCAGCTGAGCCGCAGCGCTCGAGGTCCTGGGCGGCTACGTCGTGGCCGACTCCGTGCGGTCGTGGGCGGCGCGCACCAGCCGCATGTACCGCTTCCAGTCCCAGTGCGGCCCCGGGTCCGTGTGGTCGGTCCCCGGCACCTCCACGTGCCCGATGATGTGCTCCCGGTCCACGGGTATGTCGTAGCGTCTGCAGATCCCCGCGGTCAGCCGCGCCGACGCCTCGTACATCGCGGTCGTGAAGTCCGCCGGGCGGTCCACGAAGCCCTCGTGCTCGATGCCGACACTGCGCTCGTTGTAGTCCCTGTTCCCCGCGTGGAAGGCGACGTCCAGCTCGCGGATCATCTGCGCGATGTGCCCGTCCTGGCGCACCACGTAGTGTGCGGCCGCGCCGTGCCACGGGTCCTTGAACACGCGCAGCGTGCCCTGGTAGCTGCCCTGGGTGACATGGATGACCACCCGGTCGATCGCGTAGTCCGCGGGGCGGTCCGCCCGCCGCCAGTTCGCCGCGGCCGCCGCGACCCACTCCGCGCCCTTGAAGTCGACCTCGCCGGCCTTGCGCGGCTTGTCGATCCCCGGCACCTGCCACCACATCCGCGCCAGATCACCGCGCGCCAGCAGCCCCAGACCGAGCGCCGACGCCGCGCCGCCGACGATCAGCGCCCGCCGGCTGACGACCCGGTCGCCGTCCCGGCCCTTCGCCTTCCCCGCTCCCTGCCCGCCCACGTGACGTCCCCCGTCCTTCCCGTACGAGATCCACAACGCATATCCGGCTGATCCGGTTCCCGCGGACCCGTACCCTGTGAGGGCTATGACTTCCAGGGCCATGACTTCGCAGACCCCGCAGCGTTCCGCCGCCGAGCCGGACCGTCCCCTGCGCGTGCTCGCCGCCATGTCGGGCGGTGTGGACTCGGCCGTCGCCGCGGCTCGCGCCGCCGAGGCGGGCCACGACGTGACGGGCGTCCACCTCGCCCTCTCCGCGAACCCGCAGTCCTTCCGCACCGGTGCCCGCGGCTGCTGCACGATCGAGGACTCCCGCGACGCGCGCCGCGCGGCCGACGTGATCGGCATCCCGTTCTACGTGTGGGACCTCGCGGAGCGCTTCCGCGAGGACGTCGTCGAGGACTTCGTCGCCGAGTACGAGGCGGGACGCACGCCGAACCCGTGCCTGCGCTGCAACGAGAAGATCAAGTTCGCCGCGCTGCTCGACAAGGCGCTCGCCCTCGGCTTCGACGCGGTCTGCACCGGGCACTACGCGAAGGTCCTCGTCGGCCCCGACGGCGAGCGCGAGCTGCACCGCGCCTCCGACATGGCCAAGGACCAGTCGTACGTGCTGGGTGTCCTCGACGACCGGCAGCTCGCCCACGCGATGTTCCCGCTCGGCGACACGGTGACGACCAAGGAGGAGATCCGCGCGGAGGCGGAGCGCCGCGGGCTCGCGGTCGCCAAGAAGCCCGACTCGCACGACATCTGCTTCATCGCCGACGGTGACACCCAGGGGTTCCTGGCGTCCCGGCTCGGCACGGCGGAGGGCGACATCGTCGACGAGGCCGGCACCAGGCTCGGCACCCACGACGGCGCCTACGGCTACACGATCGGCCAGCGCAAGGGCCTGCGCATCGGCACCCCGGCCCCCGACGGCAAGCCCCGCTACGTCCTCGACATCTCCCCGGTGACGAACACGGTGACGGTCGGCCCCGCCGCCTCCCTCGACGTCACGGCCCTGACCGCGGTCAAGCCCCGCTGGTGCGGCGCGGCCCCCACGGGCCCCGGCACGTACACGGCGCAGCTGCGCGCCCACGGCGGCGAGACGGAGGTCACCGCGGAGTTCCACGACGGCGCCCTCCAGGTCCGCTTCACGACCCCGGTCCGCGGCGTCGCGCCCGGCCAGGCGATCGTCCTGTACGACGCCACGCGCGTGGTGGGCTCAGCGACGATCGCGACGACGGAGCGAGCACCGGCGGCGGCGTAGCCGCGCCCGTCAGCCCGGCTCTGCGGTCCGGGGCTCGTCGCCGCCCAGGACAGGGAAGCGTCGAAGGTCGTCGCAGAGCGCCGCGAGGGCGGGACCCGTACCGGCGAGCGCGGCCGACACCTCGTGCAGCAAGTCCCCCTGCCCGCCCGCTCCGGCGGGCCGGCCGCACGGACGCGCGGCGTCCGCCTCCCCGGGCGCGGCGAAGCGCGTGGCGACCTCGGTGACGCTCACGTACTGCTCGCGCAGCGCGTGGAAGGACCTGCCCACGGCGTCGATCCGGTCGGCCGTCCGCTCGACGTACGTCCACGCCGTGTCCGCCGCGTTGCCCTGCCAGGAGCCGCCGAGCACCTCGTTGCCGTGGCGCAGGTTGGTGGCCATGGCGGCGCACAGATCGCCCAGTGAGTTCCACGCCTCGGCGCACCGCAGGTAGGTGAGCCAGTCACCGCCGATCCGGCCCGTGACGAGGGAGGGCGCGTACGCCTGGGCCCGCAGCCACCCGTGCTCGCGGGCCGGCTTCAGCTGCCCGGACGCGTCGCGCACGTCCAGGAAGTCGGCGGGACCGACGGGCGCCGCCCGGGTGACCGGCCGCCCCGGCCCCGGTACGGCGTGGGCCGCGTCCAGGGCGCGTGCCTGCCGGCGGTTCACCGTCCGGTACCACGAGGCGGACCGTCTGAGTTCCTTCTCGCAGCCGCGGAGGATCATGCCCGACCTGCTGAGGACGTCGGTGGCCTGCCGCACCCGCTCCTCGTGGTCGCCGACGGCGAGGTTCCAGGCCCGCGCTCCGGGAGCGCTCCCTCGGATCCGGGTGTTGCCGTCCAGGTACGACAGGCCGTTGCCGCAGTCCTGACCGGCGCGGCCGACGAGTTGTGCGCAGGCCATGAGGTCGTCCGCCCGGACGACGAGCGCCGCCCGGTGGTGACGTGTCCGGACCGGCGCGGTGGCCGGGTTCGGTTGTCCCGTCTTCGTGAAACGGCCTGGTCGGGGCGGAGGTGGGACGAACGCGTCGGTGCGGCGGTATCGACTGCCCGGCTCGGTCACAGCGGCACTCCTCGATGCGGTGCGTGCAGGTGGAGTGCCGGAGAGTAGCGGAACGTAAGAGCTCATTTACGTTCCGGAGTCGTCCGTGAACGGCGCTCGGACGGGACGCGCGCGGCGGGGGCGTTCGGGTGCCCTGGAGGGCGAAACGTTGTCCCGGAAGGGGGAGTTGGGGCCGGTGTGCGGGGTCGGTGCGGGGTGCCCACGGGCGGCGCGCGGTCGGCGCCGTCCGCGGGGCGGGCACGCTTCCTCCGCTCCGGTGAGCGGAGCGGGGTGAGGGTTGACGGCCGGTGGGGGCGGGTGTCAGACCGTCTCGGTCGCGTAGAAGCACAAGTGGTCCTTGACGGCGGCCACTTCGGGCTTCGGGTCCGGGTAGGACCAGACGAGGTCGGCCGCGCCGGGCACCGACCAGTAGGAGGCCGTTCCCTTGAACGGGCAGTACGTCGTCGTGTCGGACGGGGCGAGGAGATCCGTGCGGACGTCCTCGCGCGGGAGGTAGTAGCGGACGGGACAGCCGGTCTCGCGCAGCACCAGGGGGCGGCTGCTCTCGGCGAGCACCTGCCCGTCGTGGACGACGCGGACGCGCTCGGAACCCTGCTCGACGGTGATGGTGTGTCCTGAGGTCATACACGCTTCAGCACCGGACGCGACGGGCTTCTTCCCCGCCCGCGCGCGGGCCGTACCGTAGGGGCCATGAACATCTGTGTCTTCCTCTCCGCCGCCGACCTCGACGACCGCTACACCCGGCCCGCCCGCGAGTTCGCCGAGCTGCTCGGCAAGGCGGGCCACACGCTCGTGTGGGGCGGCTCCGAGAGCGGTCTGATGAAGGTCGTCGCGGACGGTGTGCAGGAGGCCGGAGGGCGGCTCGTCGGGGTGTCCGTGGACTTCCTCGCCGACCGGGCCCGCGCGGTCACGGCGCCCGACGAGATGGTCGTCGCCGCGGACCTCGCCGAGCGCAAGGCGCTCCTCCTGGAGAAGGCCGACGCGGTCGTGGTCATGGTGGGCGGCACGGGCACGCTCGACGAGGCCACCGAGATCCTGGAGCTCAAGAAGCACGGCAAGACGGACAAGCCGATCGTCCTGCTCAACTCGGCCGGCTTCTACGACGGCCTGAAGCAGCAGTTCCGCCGCATGGAGGACGAGGGCTTCCTGCCGATCCCCCTCACCGACCTGGTGTTCTTCGCTGAGGAGCCGGTCGGTGCGCTCGCCTACCTCGAGGAGTCGCAGGGCATCGAGTAGTGCGAGCATGGCGGGCATGGCAACTCATGTGATCACCGGCGCCGGTTCCGGCATCGGCGCCGCCGTCGCCCGCCGTCTGCACGCGCGCGGGGACGAGCTGTACCTCCACGCGCGCGACGCGGGCCGCGCCAAGGAACTCGCCGCCGAGTTCCCCGGCGCCCGCACCCTCGTGGGCGACCTGTCCGACCCCGACAAGCTGTCCTGGGCGTTCTCCCACCAGAGCCTGCCCGACCGCGTCGACTCGCTGCTGCACATCGCGGGCGTCGTCGACCTCGGCCCGGTCGGCGAGCTCACCCCCAGGACGTGGCGCCACCAGCTCAACGTGAACCTCGTCGCGCCGGCCGAACTGACCCGCCACTTCCTGCCCCAACTCCGCCTCGCCCAGGGCCACGTCCTCTTCGTGAACTCGGGCGCGGGCCTGAACGCCTCCCCGGAGTGGTCCGCGTACGCCGCGTCCAAGCACGGCCTGAAGGCCCTCGCCGACTCGCTGCGCCACGAGGAGCACGCCCACGGGGTGCGGGTCACGTCCGTCTACCCGGGCCGCACCGCCAGCCCCATGCAGGCCAAGGTGCACCAGCAGGAGGGCAAGGAGTACGACGCCGCCCGCTGGATCGACCCCGAGTCGGTCGCGACGACCGTCGTCATGGCCCTCGACCTGCCGCGCGACGCGGAGGTCAACGATCTGACGGTCCGCCCGGGCCGCTGACCGCCCCGCGCGCGTTACGTACGCTTCCGGGGTGAGCAACGACAGCCAGCCCCCCTACGGTGCCGCCACCGGCGTCGGGTCCCTGCCCGGCGGCGACGCACGCGAGGCCGCCAAGACCGTCACCGGCACCTTCGAGGACTTCCCGTACCTCGCCGAGCTGCCCGCCCGCGGCCCCGGCGCCGACATGATCGGCCGGACCGCGGGCCTGCTCGTGGACCTCTACGCGCGCGTGGAGCCCAGCGGCTGGCGCATCGGCGACCGCCCCGGCCGCGACACCAAGCGCGCACGGTCCTGGCTCGGCGAGGACCTCGACGCCCTGGAGGAGTTCACCCAGGGCTACGAGGGCCCCCTCAAGGTGCAGGCCGTCGGCCCGTGGACGCTCGCCGCCGCCCTGGAGCTGAAGAACGGCGAGGCCGCGCTCTCCGACCCCGGAGCCTGCCGCGACCTCGCCGGTTCGCTCGCCGAGGGCCTGCGCGCCCACCTCGCCGACGTGCGACGGCGCGTGCCCGGCGCCCGAGTCGTCCTCCAGCTCGACGAGCCGTCCCTCGTCGCGGTGCTCCGCGGGCAGATCAGGACCGCCAGCACGTACCGCACCCACCGGGCCGTCGACCGCCAGATCGTCGAGTCCACGCTGCGCGACGTCCTGGCCGTCCACGACGGCGGACCGGCCGTCGTGCACTCCTGCGCGCCCGACGTGCCGTTCGCGCTGCTGCGCCGGGCCGGCGCCGACGCGATCTCCTTCGACCTCGCGCTGCTCACCGAGCGTGACGACGACGCGATCGGTGAGGCCGTCGAGGGCGGCACCACCCTCTTCGCCGGTGTCGTGCCCGGCACGGACGTCCCGTTGTCCGACCCTGCCGGTAGCGTCATGGGGGTCAGGACGCTGTGGCGCAGGCTGGGGCTGAATCCGGGCTCGCTCGCCCGCTCCGTCGTGGTCACGCCGTCGTGCGGTCTCGCGGGTGCCTCGCCCGCGTACGCCCGCGCCGTGCAGGCCCACTGCGTCCGGGCGGCGAAGTCGCTCGCGGACCACCCGGAGTGACCGCGGACGCAGGCTGACGGGACGAAGGCTGACGGGAGACGAGACGGTGGCAGCCGCAGAAGGCCGACAGGACGGGCAGGACAGGCAGGGCGCGCCGGGCGACCTCGGCGTCGCGGGGGACGACGGCGGCGCGCCGCCCGAGGCGCGCGAGGAGCACGCCCGCCTCGCCGAGCAGATCGAGGACCACCGCTTCCGGTACTACGTGAACGACGCGCCGGTCGTGTCCGACGCCGAGTTCGACCGGCTGCTGCGCGCCCTCGAGGCGCTGGAGGAGCGGCATCCCGGGCTGCGCACCCCGGACTCGCCGACCCAGAAGGTCGCGGGGGACTACGCGACGGACTTCACGTCCGTGGAGCACCGCGAGCGCATGCTCTCGCTGGACAACGCGTTCGACGACGCGGAGCTCGCCGCGTGGGCCGAGCGCCTCGCGCGCGACGCGGGCACCACGGACTACCACCTGCTGTGCGAGCTCAAGATCGACGGCCTCGCGGTCAACCTGACGTACGAGGACGGCCGGCTCACCCGCGCCGCCACCCGCGGCGACGGCCGCGTCGGCGAGGACATCACCCCCAATGTCCGCACGATCGCCGAGATCCCCGACCGGCTCCGCGGCGAGCGCATTCCCGCCCTCGTGGAGATCCGCGGCGAAGTCTTCTTCCCCATGGAGGAGTTCGAGGGGCTCAACGCCCGCCTGGTGGAGGCCGGCGACAAGCCCTTCGCGAACCCGCGCAACGCGGCGGCGGGCTCCCTGCGCCAGAAGGACCCCCGCGTCACCGCCTCCCGGCCGCTGCACATGGTGGTCCACGGCATCGGCGCCCGGGAGGGCTTCGACATCGACCGCCTGTCGCACGCCTACGACCTGCTGCGCGAGTGGGGCCTGCCCACGACGACGCACAGCAGGGTCGTCGACGACCTCGACGGCGTCCGCGCGTACATCGCGCACTACGGGAAGAACCGCCACTCCGTCGAGCACGAGATCGACGGCGTCGTCGTGAAGCTCGACGAGATCCCCCTCCAGGGCCGGCTCGGCTCCACCGCGCGCGCCCCGCGCTGGGCGATCGCCTGGAAGTTCCCGCCCGAAGAGGTCAACACCAAGCTGGTGAACATCCGCGTGGGCGTCGGCCGCACCGGCCGCGTCACCCCGTACGCGCAGGTGGAGCCCGTGACGGTGGCGGGCTCCGAGGTCGAGTTCGCGACCCTGCACAACCAGGAGATCGTCAAGAAGAAGGGCGTGCTCATCGGCGACACGGTCGTCCTGCGCAAGGCCGGTGACGTGATCCCCGAGATCCTCGGCCCCGTCGCCGACCTGCGCGACGGCACCGAGCAGGAGTTCGTGATGCCCACGGAGTGCCCCGAGTGCGGCACCCCGCTGCGGCCCATGAAGGAGGGCGACATCGACCTCCGCTGCCCCAACGCGCGCGCCTGCCCCGCCCAGCTGCGCGAGCGACTGGCCTACCTCGCCGGCCGCCAGTGCCTCGACATCGAGAACTTCGGCTACGTCGCGGCCGCCGCCCTCACCGGCCCGCTCGAGCCCGAGCAGCCGCCGCTGGCCGACGAGGGCGACCTGTTCGACCTCACCATGGACCAGCTCCTGCCCATCCGGGCGTACGTCCTCGACCCGGACAGCGGGCTGCCCAAGCGCGATCCGAAGACGGGACTCGACAAGATCGCGGACGTGTTCGCGACCAAGTCCGGCGAGCCGCGGAAGAACGCGGTCTCGATGCTGGAGCACATCGCCGCCGCCAAGGACCGCCCGCTGGCCCGGATCATCAACGGGCTCTCGATCCGCCATGTCGGCCCCGTCGCCGCCGCCGCGCTCGCCCGCGAGTTCCGCTCCCTGGACCGCATCGACCGGGCCACCGAGGAGGAGCTCGCCGCGACCGACGGCGTCGGCGGGATCATCGCCGCCTCCGTCAAGCAGTGGTTCGCCGAGGACTGGCACCGCGAGATCCTGCGCAAGTGGCGCGAGGCCGGCGTCCGTACGGAGGAGGAGGGCTCCGGCGAGGACGAGGGCCCGCGTCCCCTGGAGGGGCTCACGGTCGTCGTCACCGGAACGCTGGAGCGGTTCACGCGCGACGCCGCCAAGGAGGCCCTGCAGAGCAGAGGCGCCAAGGTGACCGGGTCGGTGTCCAAGAAGACGTCGTTCGTGGTCGTCGGGGACAACCCGGGGTCCAAGTACGACAAGGCCATGCAGGTGAAGGTGCCCGTCCTCGACGAGGACGGTTTCACCGTGCTGCTCGAGCAGGGTCCGCAGGCCGCCGCCGACGTGGCGCTTCCCGCCGAACAGCCGACCGAGGAGTAGCGGTTGAAGGCCACCCGTTCGGCGCATATCAGATGCATACGGGTGGTCGGGTCGCATTCGGGCAACAGCGCTCGGGCGCGTCCGTCTGGTGCCCGTGGAAGCCTTCTGCGGCCTACTGTTGAGGGGTGCGCCTGCCGTGTCCTGCCGCGGACGGGGCATGTCCCGCTCGTCACGTGCTCATCGGGAGTCAGGGGGAGCGGGCAGCGGACGTGGGCACCGCCGGCTGTGAGAGGGACGGGAATGGAACCGACCGAGAGCGCCGCCCCTGGCTCACGCCTGCGTCCACGCCGACGTGTCCTGCGCGCACTGACGCGCCGCACGGACGGGGGAGCCGGCAGCGACAGCGGTCACGGGGAGAACGAGCGCGGTGGTGTGGTGAACTGGCGCAACTGGTGGCGCGGGGGCGGCGCGTTCCCCGGCGCGGGGGGACAGGCCGGGGGAAGACCG
>NZ_WWIA01000843.1 GCF_009870065.1 Streptomyces sp. SID5785
GGCCTGCTGGGCCGTCCGCCGGGCCGCCGCCGCGGCCACCCGGCGCTGCTGCTCCGCCCGCCGCGCCGTCAGCCGCGCGCGGCGCACGAGCACGATCAGACCGGCGACGAGCGTGCCGCCGTAGAGCCAGCCGGCGTTCAGCGCGAGCGTCGTGACGACGCCCATCACCTGCGCGCCGAAGCCGTCGCCGCCCTGCGCGATCGGCACCGCCCCCACCGCGAACGCGATCGGCACGGCGATCGGCCCCGCCACCAGGTCCGCGCGCCGCACCCAGCCCGCGGTCAACCCGCTGACCAGCAGGAACATCACGCCGTAGAAGGCCGTCGAGCTGCCGAAGAGCAGCGCGTCGAGCATGCCGAGCACCAGCATCGTGCCGCCGCAGAACAGACCGCTGCCCAGCCCGGTGAGCCGTGGGTTCGGGAACCGGCGCAGCGCCTGCACGACCGGCGGGACCGGCCGGCCGCGGCCCGCCGCCCGGTAGACGGTGGCGGATTCTGCGGGGCCGGAACCGGGGCCCGCGCCGGAGCCGGAACCCGGGCGGGAGCCCGTACCGGTGCCGGGGGACCGCACGCCGCCGCGGCCGGCCCGTGCCTGTGGCGGCAGCGGGGTCGTCCGGCGGGGCCGTGCCTGCGGGGGACGCGTCCTGGGTTGCTCCACAGGCCCAACATAGGTCGGCTTATGTGCGGAATACGCCAAGGGACACGCGCTTTGGCCGACCTTGACCACCACGGTCGCCTGTTCGACACAGCGCCGGGGTGCCGGCGGGCAGGCCGTAGACTGGTGGATCGCCCAGCCCCATCACCAGTCCAAGGCCATCAGCGCCCACCACGTACGGGAAGTCGCAACGTGTCGCTCACGATCGGAATCGTCGGTCTGCCGAATGTCGGCAAGTCGACCCTGTTCAACGCCCTGACCAAGAACGACGTGCTCGCGGCCAACTACCCGTTCGCCACCATCGAGCCCAACGTCGGCGTCGTCGGTGTCCCCGACACCCGCCTCACCAAGCTGGCGGAGATCTTCTCCTCCCAGAAGATCCTCCCGGCGACCGTCGACTTCGTCGACATCGCCGGCATCGTGCGCGGCGCCTCCGAGGGTGAGGGCCTGGGCAACAAGTTCCTGGCGAACATCCGCGAGTCCGACGCGATCTGCCAGGTCATCCGCGCCTTCAAGGACGAGAACGTCGTGCACGTCGACGGCAAGGTCTCGCCCAAGGACGACATCGAGACGATCAACACCGAGCTGATCCTCGCCGACCTCCAGACCATCGAGAAGGTCCTCCCGCGCCTCCAGAAGGAGTCGCGCATCAAGAAGGACATCGCCCCGAAGGTCAAGGCCGTCGAGGAGGCCAAGGAGATCCTGGAGCGCGGCGACACGCTCTTCTCGCAGGGCATCGTCCAGGGCTCGGGCAACGAGGAGCTCCTCCACGACCTGCACCTCCTCACCACCAAGCCCTTCCTCTACGTCTTCAACGTCGACGAGGACGAGCTGACCGACGACGCCTTCAAGGCCGAGCAGAGCGCCCTGGTCGCCCCGGCCGAGGCGATCTTCCTCAACGCCAAGCTCGAGGCGGACCTCGCCGAGCTCGACGAGGAGGACGCGATGGAGCTCCTCCAGTCCGTCGGCGCCGAGGAGCCGGGCCTCGCGACCCTGGCCCGCGTCGGCTTCGACACCCTGGGCCTGCAGACCTACCTCACGGCCGGCCCCAAGGAGTCCCGCGCCTGGACCATCAAGAAGGGCGCCACGGCCCCCGAGGCGGCCGGCGTCATCCACACGGACTTCCAGAAGGGCTTCATCAAGGCCGAGGTCATCTCCTTCGACGACCTGGTCGAGACGGGCTCCGTCGCCGAGGCCCGCTCCGCGGGCAAGGCGCGCATGGAGGGCAAGGACTATGTGATGCAGGACGGGGACGTGGTGGAGTTCCGCTTCAACGTGTAGCGGGTGACGTACTGCCACGTCGCTCATATTGCAAACGTGCAGGTCGAAAGGGGTCCGACTCTTCGGGGTCGGGCCCTTTGCGTTTTCCCGTGCTGGGATGGCGCTGGGACGGGATGGAGGCGACCGTGCCGGGTCTCCGGCGTTGTGCTGCCCAACGTGAGGGAGCAGGCGGGGGGGCCTGCGGCTTCGTACAGATCCGGACGTAGCGCTTTTCCTACTCGTTTGACACACTCAGGGTATGGGTGAGACGACGTACGGCATCGGGGAAGGGCCGGCGACGCGGGTGAGTCTTTCGCTGCCGGAGGGGACCGCGGAGGCGATCCGGGCGCGGGTGGGCAAGCGGGAGTTCTCTGCGTTCATCGCCGAGGCGGTCGAGCGTGAGCTGCGAGGGCAGGTCCTCGACGAGTATCTGGCGGACTACGAGAGCCGCAAGGGGCCGGTCTCCGAGCAGGCACGTCAGCGGGCGCGGCAGGTCTTCGACGAGGTGTTCGCCGAGGAGGGCGAGTGGCCCGCCGCAAGTTGAGTCACGAGGGGACGCTGGTCCTCGACAGTGAGGGGCTCTCGAAGATGCTCACCGACGACGAGCAGGTGGTGGCACTGGTTGCCGAGGCGCGCTCGCGCGGCATGGAGGTCGTGATCAGCTCGCTCACCATCATCGAGGCCGTCCACGCCCGTACGAACAAGTCACGCCTGAACTGGGTGCTCTCCGGGCTGCGTGTGGTCCCGGTGGGCGACGAGGAGGCGAGGGCGGCTTCGAAGTTGCTGATGGATGCTGGTCTGCACGGGCATAAGTACGCGATTGATGCGGCGGTTGCCGAGGCCGCGCTGCGGCAGCGCCGCCCGGTGGTGATGTTGACTTCCGATATCGATGACATGGTCAAGTTCTGCGGCGATCGGGTGCGGCTCGTGGCGGTGTGATCTCCCTTTGTCAACTGCATGATCGCCTGGGCCCACGCACACCTGCCCTGACAGGCACAACTGCCATGGGTGATGTACCTCATTGCGTTAGCCGTTCTTGGGGGCGAAACTTTTCGGTGCCTACGACAGGGATAATCCCCTCGCCCTCAAGGGCTTTCAGAGTGCCTACCAGTTTACCCTGAGCCCAACTGTTCCAGGATTTTGCAATCAAGTTGTAGGACGTTCGACGCCCTGCGCTTGAACCAAGCAGAACGCGCTCACGAAAAAATCGATTCCGGAGCACGAGGCGAGGATCCTTTTGATCCATATTCGCTCCAGAAATGAGACCGCTCGCCCAGTCTTCAATTCTTTCCGCGTGCTCGGTGCGCGCGGCCTGGGCGAGTACTACCAAATGCGTTGGCTGGTTGACGCCAGCAGCTCGATAAGCGGCCGAGGCGATTGGTGCCATGCTTACTAATTCCGGCCAGGCTGCCACGGTCTTCAAAATATCTGACGTGGAGGCGCGCGTATCGTAGAAGCCGTCGAAAAGGGTTACTGGGTCCCACATTTTGTACATCTGCCCGATGATGCGGGCGGCTGCCGCCACAATCACGCGGTGGGGGACCTTGAGTAGCTGAGCGGCTTGCCGGCGATTCCCGGCATCGAGTACGTCGAATGTTTCAGCGTTGCAATTCGGGATCACGAGCATTTCGATCGAAACCCCGGAAATCTTGATCCCCATTAGCCTGTGCTGGCCATCGAGCAGCATACCCTTTTTGTCGAAGGCGATCCCTTGGTGTGTGGTCTTCCAGGCACCACTTGCCATTGCTTTCGCGTAACGCTCGTAAAAGGTATCGGAAAGGACTCGATTACTCGACGGGTTGCAATGCGTCAGCCAGAGGTCGGCCATCTCTGGAGTGATCACCACA
Organism: Streptomyces sp. SID5785; assembly: GCF_009870065.1. Taxonomy (GTDB): domain Bacteria; phylum Actinomycetota; class Actinomycetes; order Streptomycetales; family Streptomycetaceae; genus Streptomyces. The sequence continues at coordinate 3,762 of NZ_WWIA01000843.1, forward strand.
TACTTAGGATCCGTCGGCAGGGAGGGGAGGTCGATCATTTCTGGTCTGTGACTCCTTGATGCAGGTGCGAGTGGGGTCGCAAGGAGCATCACAGACTCCAAGAGTACGCTCACGTGAAGTTTCGATTCTCTTTCGCCGATGACTCTGATTGCTCACTTCAATCCTTCATTCGATCTTTAGTTTTGCTGTCGAGGTTAAATGTGTCGACTTGTGGACAAATTTAGTGAATCGTGGTCTGGGGGCTGGGGTGCGGACAGCCCTATTGGACGCGTGCGTGACGCTGCGCGGCGTAGAGCCTCGCCAGTGGCAGTCATTGTCTTGGCGAGCGAGCCTGCGAGCCCATCGAAACCGAACTCCCTCATCCGGCCGACGCTACGAACACGCCCGGCCCGGCGACATGATCCACGTGGACGTCAAAAGCTCGGCAAGATCCCCGCCGGCGGCGGCCATCGCGCTCACGGCCGAGGTGAGCGGGCCGGCTCGCTCCGGGGCCTGGGCTAGGACTACGTCCACGCGGCCGTCGACGACCACTCTCGAGTCGCCTACGCCGAGATCGTCCCCGACGAGAAAGGCATCACATGCGCGGGCTTCCTCACTCGCGCAGTCGAGTTCTTCCGTGCCCAGGGCATGACCCGCATCGAGCGGGTCATGACCGACAACGCCAAGAGCTACTGGCTCTCACACGACTTCCAGGCTGCCTGCCAAGCACTCGGCGCACGGCAGAAATTCACCCGCCCCCACTGCCCCTGGACCAACGGGAAGGTCGAACGCTTCAACCGCACCTTTCAGACCGAATGGGCCTACCGGCAGGTCTTCACCAGCAACGCCCAACGCACCCGAGCGCTCGCGCCCTGGCTCGACTTCTACAACACTGGCTGCCGACACACCGCGCTCGGCGGCGAGCCCCCGATCAGCCGACTGTCAACCAATGTCCTGACCGAGTACACCTAGGGCTGTCGCGCAGGCTTGGTGCTGGGATGACCCGTGCCGAACCGGCGTTTCCGCAGATGGGAGCTCCGCACTACGGATTCCGCTTCAACGTCTGAGCCGCATTCGGCGCAAGGCCGTCCGTTCCCGCCCTGTGGCGGAGGCGGACGGCCTTTTCGTCGGCTGACCCGTGGGTGCGCCGGGTCGGGGTCAGCCCGTGATCGGGACGTTCGTGCCGCCCACCGTGAGGCGGAGGCCCTCGGGGGTCGGGGTGGCGTTCTGGAGGGAGACGCCGCCGGGGAGGCGGGTGATGGTCTGCTGGAAGTCGGTGATCTCGCGGACGCGGTCCTCGGGGATGCCGCCGGTGTCGGGGAGCTTCTCCGCGCGGACGCGGATGGTGTCGTCGGCGACCTTGACGGTGCTGAGCACCGAGGAGCGCTGTCCGTCGGCCTCGACCTCGACCTTGATGCGGCCGTTGCCGCCGTCGGAGAGGCGGGTGACCTTCGCGCCGGAGTCGGGGTCCGATGCGGCCGCGCGGAGCAGCTGGTCGTAGGGGATCAGCGCGGTGCCGGTCGCGGTGCGGGCGGTCGCGGAGGTGTAGCTGTTCGAGAACTCCACGTTCTTCAGCTGGAGTTCGAGGCCCTCGATGCGGGCGGTGCTGCCGCCGGGCACGGTCGACTCGTAGCTGTCGATCGACGCGTCGATCTCGTCCAGGTCACCCGTGGCGATCTGGGTGAGGAAGGGGAAGCCCTTGATGGACACGTCCGGTGTCGCGGACAGGCCGATCGAGGCGGCCAGCCGGTCCGCGGCCTTGCCCTCCAGGATGTGGACGGCGAGCCGGTCGGCCCCCACCAGGAGGGCCGCGAGAACGACGGCCACGATCGCGAGTCTTCGCAGTGTGCGCATCCGGACACTTCAGCAAGGACTAGACCAGTGGGCTGTGACGGAGGCCATACTTCCGGCTACGGCTTGATCACGACTGTTCGACGCCGGCCTCGCGCCGCGCTGGAGCGACCCGCCCGCCGGGTCCGAACCCGCCCGGTTCGTCACCCCCGGCCACTAGATTGATCGTCGATGCCCGCCTGTCCGGGCGGTGCGGGAACGGGGGAGACGGCGTGATCGGCGGTATGGAAGTGACGCTCGGCCTGGTGGTCACCTGCGCGGTGCTCGCCGCGTCGGAACGGGCGACGCGCAGACGGAAGGCGGAGTTCCGGCACACGTACGGGACGTACGAGGGGTTCCGGCGGGCGGTCGACGAGGGGCGGGTGCGCTCCGTCCGCCGCGACCGCGGGGAGGTCGCCGCGATCAAGGCCGTCCGGGACCGGCACCCGGGGGTGTCCCTGCGCCTCGCCAAGCGCTACGTCCAGGAGTTGTGACATCAAGTGATGCGGCGCCAGGCGTTGTGACATCAGGTGTTGTGGCGGGGAGTGTGCGTGGAAGGGGCCGGGGGCGTGCCGCCGCCCGGTCCCGTCCGCGGGACCCGCCCGGTGGCTCACATGGGAGGGTTGCCGTGCTTGCGCTCCGGGAGGTCCGCCTTCTTGGCCCGCAGCATGGCGAGCGAGCGGATCAGCACGGCCCGGGTCTCGCCCGGGTCGATCACGTCGTCGACCAGACCGCGCTCGGCGGCGTAGTACGGGTGCATCAGCTCGGCCTTGTACTCCTTGATCAGCCGCGCCCGGGTGGCGTCGGGGTCGTCGGAGGCGGCGATCTGCCGGCGGAACACCACGTTGGCCGCGCCCTCGGCGCCCATCACCGCGATCTCGTTCGTCGGCCAGGCGAAGGACAGGTCCGCGCCGATCGAGCGGGAGTCCATCACGATGTACGCGCCGCCGTAGGCCTTGCGGACCACCAGGGAGATCCGCGGCACGGTCGCGTTGCAGTACGCGTACAGGAGCTTCGCGCCGTGCCGGATGATGCCGCTGTGTTCCTGGTCGACGCCCGGCAGGAAGCCCGGTACGTCGACCAGGGTGACGAGCGGGATGTTGAAGGCGTCGCAGGTCTGCACGAACCGCGCGGCCTTCTCGGAGCCGTGGATGTCCAGGACCCCGGCGAGGGCGGCGGGCTGGTTCGCGACGATGCCCACGACATGGCCGTCGAGCCGCGCGAAGGTGCACACCACGTTCTGCGCCCAGCCCGCGTGCACCTCGAAGTGCTCGCCGTCGTCGACGATCTCCTCGATCACCGCGCGCATGTCGTACGCCTGCTGGGGGTCGGCCGGCACGAGCGCCGCCAGCGCGTCCGTACGGCGCTCCGCGGGGTCGTCGCTCGGGGCCACCGGCGGCATCTCGCGGTTGTTCTGCGGGAGCAGGGACAGCAGGTAGCGGACGTCGGCGAGGCAGTCGGCCTCGTCGTCGTGCACGAACCCGGAGACCCCCGACAGGGAGGCGTGCACGTCCGCCCCGCCCAGACCGTCCTGCGTGATCTGTTCGCCGGTCACCGCCTGGACCACGTCGGGACCGGTGATGAACATCTGGGACGTGCCGCGCACCATGAACACGAAGTCGGTGAGCGCGGGCGAGTAGGCCGCGCCCCCGGCGCACGGGCCGAGCACCACGCTGATCTGCGGGATCACCCCGGAGGAACGGGTGTTGCGGCGGAAGATGCCGCCGTATCCGGCGAGCGCGGTGACGCCCTCCTGGATGCGGGCGCCCGCGCCGTCGCTGAGGCCGACCACGGGGGCGCCCGCCGCCTCGGCGAGGTCCATGACCTTGTGGATCTTCTCGGCGTGCGCCTCGCCCAGGGCCCCTCCGAAGACCCGGAAGTCGTGCGCGTAGGCGAAGACGGTGCGGCCGTGCACGAGACCCCAGCCGATGACGACGCCGTCGCCGTGCGGCTTGCGGTCCTGGAGTCCGAAACCGGTCGCCCGGTGCCGGCGCAGCGGCTCTATCTCGGTGAACGTCCCGTCGTCGAAGAGGAGTTCGAGCCGTTCGGGTGCGGTGAGCTTGCCCTTGGCGTGCTGGCGCCGGGTGGCCTCGGGATCGGGGCCGCGGCCGAGTTCCTTCTTGAGCCGTTTCAACTCGTCGGTGGAGCGGCGCAGATCGGGCGGCGGCGCGACAGCGAGCAGTTCGTCGAAGGTCGTCATTGCGGCACCGTAGGGACCCCGGCTCGAGACCCCCGGCACGCCGCCTCGAACGGCCGCGGCGCACCCCCTTGAGCGGTGCTCGCGCGGCGCTCGCGCGGTGCTCGCGCGCGTCCGGCCGTCAGTCCGCGGACGCGGGGTGCAGCGCGTGGTCCGGGTCGCCGGCGAGGACCGCCTGCTGCAACTCCTGGAGCACCGCGGACGGTTCGAGACCGAGCTCGCGGACCAGCGAACTGCGCAGCTTCTGGTACGCCTCCAGGGCGCGCCAGCTGCCGCCGGTGCGGTGCAGGGCCCGCATCAGCTGGGCGCAGAACCCCTCGTGCAGGGGGTGCCGGGCGGCGAGGACCCGCAGCTCGGGCACCACCTCGGCGTGCCGGCCGAGCCGCAGGTCCGACTCGATCCGGCGCTCGAGGACCGTGGTGCGCTCCTCGTTGAGCCGCAGGACCTCCAGCTCGAGCACGGCGCA
>NZ_WWIA01000844.1 GCF_009870065.1 Streptomyces sp. SID5785
AGGGGCGCGGGGAACTGCGCGACCAGCCACGAAGGCGCCGCACCCGCCGACGCACCTGCCCTGCACGGCGACGCGTCATGGGCGCAGCCCGACCCGACACGCACCGGTAGGCGCGAAGCCGCCCCCGCCCACGGAGGGGCGGGACGGTGGGAGAAGGGCTTCGCCCCGGCGCGGGCCGGTCGAACTCAGGCGCAGCTCTCCGCACCCCCGGCCGGGCCGGCACCCGCACCCCCGGCCGCACTGGTCCCCCCGCCCCTCGCCGGGCTCCCGTCAGCCCGGGACGGAATCGCGGGAGGCCGGGTGGGCCCGGGGACGGGGACGGGGGCGCCGAGGGGGCCCGGGGCGTGGCGCTCGCGCGCGGCGAAGGCCGCCCCGCACACGGTCAGCGCGAGCCCGAACACCGGGATCCAGCCCACCCGCGCCCTCACCCACCCCACCGTTTCCGGCGCCGTGTGCAGCCCGGGCAGCCGCCCCGCGAGCAGCCCGGTCGCGGTGACCGCCATGAGCGCCGTCTGGTGCCACAGGAAGACGGTCATCGCGACGAGGTTGGCCGCGGCCACCACGGCCCACAGCACCGGCCTGCGCAGCAGGGCACGCAGCCTGTCGAGGAGCAGCAGCGCGAGGCCGCACTGGGCGAGCCCGAACGTGACCGCGGCCAGGGTCGGCGGGTTCAGGTTCGACACCGGGGCGCCGGGCACCCCGACCATCGCCGCCGGGTAGCCCGCGACCCGTACGAGCCCGGCCGTCGCGACGGCCCCGCCGACCAGCAGCAGCACCGCCGTCCGCCGGCTCGGCACGCCCCGCGCCCAGGCCGTGCCGAGCGTGTACGGCACGAGCCACCCGGCCGCCAGATTGATCCAGCCGGTCCAGGCGGGCCCGCCCAGGCCGAAGCGGACCAGGTCCACGTGCAGCACGACGGCGAGCGGCCACAGCGGATGGATCCGGGCGACGACCGGGGTCGCCGCCGTCAGCGCCGCGAACACCAGCAGGAACCACATCGGGGACAGTGCCAGTTTCCCCAGCGTGTGGACGGTGTCGAGCGGCACCCCGGACAGGAGCATGCCGAGCGCCGCGGCCGTCCACACCCCGAGCACGGCCACGACGGGCCGGAAGAGGCGTCCGAGCCGGGACCCGAGCCAGCGCCCGTACGTCTCGCCGCGGGCCCGCGCCGACACGTACCCCTTCGCCGCCATGTGTCCGCCGACCAGGAAGAACACGGCCAGCGTCTGGAACAGCCAGGAGACCGGCGTGAGCCAGGGCATCGCCCGCAGCGGGCTCGCGGTGTGCAGGACGCCGTCCTCACCCGGCACCAGCGCGGTGACGCACCAGTGCCCGAGCACGACCCCACAGATCGCGAGGGCGCGCAGCGCGTCGACGGCACGGTCCCGGTGCGCCGGCGTCGCAGCGTCGATCCGGTGGACGAACGCCCGGGCCGGGGCGGCGAGTTCACGCACGGGGGGCCTCCGTCACGCCGGTGCCGGGCCGCGCGCCCGCGACGATGCGGGCCATCGCGGCGAGGGCGGGGGAGTCCGGCCGGAAGTAGTCGGCGTGACCGCCGCCGCCCGCGGAGAACACCCGCGCCCCGAACGACGGCGACACCGGGTCGGCGCCGAAGCCGACCGTCGCGCCGAGGAACCCGGCGCTCACGTGCGGGACATGGGCGATCCAGTCGTGCGACCCCCGCGCGGCCCAGACCCGGGCCCGCGTATCGAGCCCCGGGACCCGGTCGGCTCCGGTGCCGGGGCTGCCGACCAGGACGAGATCGGACACGGCCGCGGGCCCGGTGAGCCGGCCGGCGGCGCGTCCGCACACCACGGATCCGTAGGAATGGCAGAGCAGAACGACCGAGGGGCCGGGCCGGTGGCCCCCGACAGCCCTCAACTCCCGTACCGCGTCGACCAGTCGCGGGGCCGCCTCCTCGGCTCGCCCCGTGGTCGCCACGGCCGCGCTGACCGTCCCCGGCGTCGCGTAGCCGAGCCAGGCCACGACCGCGGTCCGGCCCTCCAGCCGGTCCCGCAGCGCGAGGGCGCCCGCCCGGAAACGGTCGTACGTGTCGAGCGAGGTGTCGGAGCCGGGCACCAGGACGGCGATCCGCCGGGCCCGCGCCAGGTCGCCGAAGACCTCGACGGCCCGCCCCGCGCCGCGCGCGTCGAAGTGCAGGAAGGTGCGGCCACCGGCCGCCGCTTCCCGCAGTACACGGGCGCGGCGGGTGGCCCCGTACGCCGCCGCCTCCCGCGCGGCCTCCCGGGCCACCGCCCGGTTCGCCGCGTACGTCTCGGCCAGCGTGCCCGGCTCGACGGGGCCGGTGACGGCCGGCGGCGGGGCGGGGATGTCCGGACGCGCCGCCGCCGAGACCGGCACCGCCACGGACCCCGTCACCACTACCGCGAGCAGCGCCCGGCGCACCCGTCCCGACCAGCGGTTCATGCCGCACCCCCTCCCCCGCGCACCGCCGCCCGGTGCGTCTGGAAGGGAAGCTACGGATCACGGTCCGTAGCCGGCATCACTCCGCGGAGCCAACCCTGGAGGTGGTTCCCCGGTATCACCCGTCATCCCCGGGGATGAGTCACGCCCTCCACCCACCCGCTCTACCAGGCGAGTTGGGCGATCTCCTCGGCCACCACGGCGCACGCGTCGGCCGCCGGGTCGATCAGCGGGAAGTGGCCCACGCCGTCGAGGAACGTGACGCCCACGACCTCGCCCGCCTGTGCCGCCGCGTCCGCGTACGCCTCGGCCACTGGGTACGGCACCGTCGTGTCGGTGCGCCCCTGCACCACCGTCGTGGCGATGCCGGTGGGCAGCAGCAGCGACGGGTCGGCCCACGCGCGCCGCTCCTCGAACAACTCGCCCGCACCGCCGAGGAGTTGAGCGCTCGCGCCGCCGCACGCCCCGAGCTCCTCCGCGAGCGCCAGGTCGGCGATCGGGGCGAGCGCCACCACCCCGCGCAGCGGCGGCACCACCCGCGTGAACCAGGGCGCGTCCGCGGGCAGGACGTGCCGGGACGCGGCCCACAGCGCGAGATGGCCGCCCGCCGAGTGCCCGGTGACGACCGTGCGCCGCACGTCCGCGGCCGGCAGGTGCGCGGCGACGAGCGCGGGCAGCGCGTCGAACGCGGCCGCGACGTCGTCGAAGGTCTCGGGCCAGCGCCCGGCGACGGGCCCGTCCGCACCCTGGTGCGGCACCGGACTCCCCCTGCGGTACTCGACGTTGGCGACGGCGAACCCGCGCCGGGCCAGGTGGTCGCAGAACGGGCTCAGGTGCCGCCGGTCGTAGGGTGCGCGCCAGGCTCCGCCGTGCAGGGCGACGACGAGCGGCGCCGCACCGGGCCCGGACGCCCCGCCGCGCGGTGCGTGGAAGTCGATGACCTGGTCCGGGTGATCTCCGTACGCGGCGCTGACGTCCGGTTCGACGACGGGGTGCGAGAAGGCCGACGCCTCCTCGGCCGCGTCACGGGCGGCGGCTTCGTCCGGCATGCTCCCACCTCTCGGCGTCGTGGTCGACGGTGCCGGTCCGGGCCCGGGCACCGCGGGGTACGCGGACGCTACCAGGCCCGTGACGTGGGCGGACGCCCCGTCCCGCGCGCGGGGGCGCGGGGCGGGGCGTCGGCGGCGGGACGGGTCACCCGAGCGTGTCGGCGAGCACCCGCGCGGCCCGCTCCACCTCGGTGAACGACAGGTACAGCGGCGTGAACCCGAACCGCAGCACGTCCGGCGCCCGGTAGTCGCCGACGACACCGGCAGCGATCAGCCGCTCCATGATCTCGCCCGCGTCGTCGCAGGCCAGCGCGACCTGGCTGCCCCGCTCGCCGTGTGCCTGCGGGGTGACCGGTTCGACGCGGCCCGCGGGCACGTACGCCGCGACGCACTCCAGGAAGAAGTCGGTCAGGGCCAGCGACTTGGCGCGTACGGCGTCGACCGTCACGTCGGGCCGCGACCACACCGCGAGGGCCGCCTCCAGCGCGAGCATCGACAGGATGTCCGGCGTCCCGACCCGGCCGCGCACGGCCCCGTCGGCGGGCGCGTACGCGGGCCGCATGCCGAACGGCTCGGCGTGCGAGTTCCAGCCCGGCAGCGGGGAGTCGAAGCGGTCCTGGAGACCGGCCCGCACGTACAGGTACGCGGGTGAACCCGGCCCGCCGTTCAGGAACTTGTACGTGCAGCCGACGGCCAGATCGACGCCGTGCGCGTCCAGGCCGACCGGCAGCGCGCCCGCGCTGTGGCACAGGTCCCACACGCTCACGGCGCCCGCCGCGCGGACCGCCGCGGTCAGCGCGGGCAGGTCGTGCAGCCGGCCGGTGCGGTAGTCGACGTGGTTGAGCAGCACCGCCGCGGTGCGCGGGCCGAGCGCGGCCGGGACCTCGCCGGGCGCCACCGGCCGGATCGTGCAGCCGGTCATCCGGGCGGCGGACGTCGCGATGTAGCCGTCGGTCGGGAACGTGGACGCGTCGACGAGGATCTCGTCGCGGCCCGCCTCGGGGCCGCCCGCGAGCCGCACCGCGCCGACCAGCGCCTTGAAGACGTTGACGCTCGTGGAGTCGCCGACGACGATCTGGCCGGCGGCGGCCCCGACGAGCGGAGCGATCAGGTCGCCGATCCGCTCGGGCGCGGTCCACCAGCCCGACTCCGTCCAGGACCGGATGCGCAGCTCGCCCCACTGGCGCCGTACGACGTCCTCGACGGCGCCCGGCACGTTCGCCGGGAGCGCGCCCAGCGAGTTCCCGTCCAGGTAGACGCCCGCGGTCCCCGTCGCGGGATCCGTCGCGGTGTCGAGGACGAAGGAGGCGCGCACCGCGGCCAGCGGGTCCCGCTCGTCCAGTTCGCGGGCCCGCTCGATCAGGTCAGACATGGGACCTCGCCGTCCACAGCTCGGGGAACACGTTCTTCTGCGCGCGCTTCTCCAGCCACGCGACACCGGCGCTGCCGCCCGTGCCGGTCTTCGAGCCCATCGCGCGGCGCGTGGCCACCAGATGGTCGTTGCGCCAGCGCCACACCAGCTCGGCGACGTCCGTCAACGCCTCGCCGAGCCGCGCCAGTTCGCCGGTGTCGTCGCCCGCATACAGCTCCGTCCACACGGCCTCCACCTCGGGGGACGGCTCGTAGCGCTGCGAGACGTCACGGTCGAGGACGGCGCGCGGCACGCCGTGGCCGCGCCGGGCGAGCAGCCGCAGCACCTCGTCGTACAGGCTCGGCTGGTGCAGCGCCTTCTCCAGCTCGGCGTGCACGCGCGGGGCGCCGCGGTGCGGCACCAGCATCGACGCCGACTTCTCGCCGAGCAGGAACTCCATGCGCCGGTACATCGCCGACTGGAAGCCGGAGCCCTCGCCGAGGGCGGACCGGTAGGAGTTGAACTGGCCGGGGGTGAGCTGGGCGAGCGGCCGCCACGACGCGTTCAGCGCCTCCAGCTCGCGCAGCGACCGCTTGAGGGCCGCCACGGCGGTGGGCACGTCGTCCTCCGCGAGGGCACGGCCCGCGGTCTCCCACTCGTGCACGATGACGGTGAACCACAGCTCCATGACCTGGGTGGTGACCAGGAAGACCATCTCGCCGGGATCGTCCGAGCGAAGGTGCTGGAGGTGGGTGAGCACGTCGGCCTGGACGTAGTCCTCGTACGGCGTCGTGCCGGCGAAGTCGAGATGCGGGGTGGCGGGAGCTTCCGCCGCGTGATCCGCGTCGTGGGACATCGCTGTCTCCTGATGTGTACTCCGGGTAGCGGTCCGCCCTGCCGTTACCGGCACGGGGCCCCGGTCCCCACGTGCATCCTCCGCAATCGTCCCCCGAAACGGCAAGGCCCGCCTGATCACAGGCGGGCCTCGGCGCGGGACACGGCTATCCGAGGGTCTGGGCGGCCGTCTCGGACGAGTCCTTCAGGAACTGCGTGCAGCGCTCGTACTCGGCCTGCTCGCCGATGTCACCGGCGGCCCGCGCCAGGGCGTGCAGGGCGCGCAGGAAGCCGCGGTTGGGCTCGTGCTCCCACGGCACGGGCCCGTGGCCCTTCCAGCCGTTGCGGCGCAGCGCGTCGAGGCCCCGGTGGTAGCCGGTGCGCGCGTACGCGTACGACTCGACGACGCTGCCGCGCTCGTAGGCGGCGTCGGCGAGCTGCGCCCAGGCGAGGGAGGAGGTCGGGTACTTCGCGGCGACGTCGGCCGGGGCCGTGCCGCCCGCGAGCAGCTCGCGGGGCTCCGGCTCGTCGGGCAGGTGGGTCGGGGGCGGTCCCCCGAGGAGGTTCTCGTGAAGGCTCATGGGTCCAGTGTGCCGCCTGGGCCCGGCGCTCAGGCGATCACCCTGCTCACCGCCCTGACCAGGGCGTCCGCCCCGGCCTCCGCCTTGGCCCGCGGGCAGCCCACGTTGAGCCGGACGAAGCCGGGCTCCCCGTACGTCCCGCCGGGCATGACGGCGACCTTCTCCTGCTCGACGAGGACCCGCTGCAGCTCCGCGTCCTCGGTGATCCCGAGCGGACGCAGATCGATCCAGGCCAGATAGCCGGCTTCCGGCGCCCGCCAGCCCAGTGCGGGGAACGCGGCGGCGAGCCGCTCCTCGACCATCCGCAGGTTGCCGTGCGTGTAGGCGCGCAGGGCGTCGAGCCAGGGGCCGCCCTCGCGGTAGGCGGCGATGTGCGCGGTCAGGGCGAGCACGGCCGGGGACTCGAGGCCCTCGTCGTGGCCCATCCGGCGGACGAACTCGGCGTGGTCGTCCGGATCCCCGATGAAACCATAACTGCCGCTCAGCGCAGGGAAGTTGAAGGACTTGCTGCCCGAGGTGACGAGCGCCCAGCGCAGTCCGTCGCCGTACGGGGTCCACGGCAGGTGGCGCTGCCCGTCGTGGGCGAGGTCGGAGTGGATCTCGTCGCTGATCACGGCGACGTCGTGGGTGCGCGCGAGGTCCGCGATGCGGCGCAGTTCGGCGTCGGTCCACACGTGGCCGGTCGGGTTGTGCGGGGAGCACAGGACGAACACCCGGCTGTCGGGGCGGGCCAGTTCGCGCTCCAGGCCGTCCCAGTCGTCGACGCCGGCCGTGCGCATCCGGCGTCCGGCACCGAGCACGGCCTTGCGGAAGCCGTCGTAGGCCGGGGTGTGCAGGACGACGCCGTCGCCCTCGCGGGTCCACATGCGCAGGAGCTGGGCGATCTGGTTGAGCACGGACGGCCCGTACACCAGGCGCTCCACGTCGACCTCGGTCGCGTACCGGTCCCGGTACCAGTCGCGTATCGCGCCCTTGAAGTCGTCGTTGCGCCAGTCGGTGTAGCCGAACACCCCGTGCGCGAGCCGGGCGCCGAGGGCCGCGAGCACCTCGGGCGGGCACGCGAAGTCCATGTCCGAGATGGTGAACGGCAGCAGGTCGGGGTCGGGGAAGCGGTCGGTGATGCCGTCCCACTGGACGCACCAGGTACCGCGCCGGTCGACCGGGGTGTCGAAGTCGTACGTCACAAGGGGGCCTTCCGTGCGGCGGGGAACGGGACGGGCCCGGCACCCCCGAAGGAGTGCCGGGCCCGCACCGGAGCTGGTCGGACTGCTTGATCGGGCTACTTGATGCGGGTGCCCGAGGAGCGCAGGTTGCCGCAGGCCTCCACGACACGGGCGGTCATGCCCGACTCGCCCTTCTTGCCCCACACGCGGGGGTCGTACGTCTTCTTGTCGCCGACCTCGCCGTCGATCTTCAGGACGCCGTCGTAGTGCCCGAACATGTGCCCGGCGATGGGGCGCGTGAACGCGTACTGGGTGTCGGTGTCGAGGTTCATCTTCACCACGCCGTTCTCCAGCGCCGTGTGGATCTCGTCCAGCGTGGAGCCGGAGCCGCCGTGGAAGACGAAGTCGAAGGGCTGCGAGCCGGCCGGCTTGCCGTACTTCGCGGCCACGCCCTCGTTCAGCTCCTTGAGCAGGTCGGGGCGGAGCACCACGTTGCCCGGCTTGTACACGCCGTGGACGTTGCCGAACGAGGCGGCCAGCAGGTAGCGGCCCTTCTCGCCGAGACCGAGGGCCTCGACCGTGCGGACCGCGTCGTCGACGGAGGTGTAGAGGTTGTCGTTGATCTCGTGCGAGACGCCGTCCTCCTCACCGCCGGTCGGGGTGATCTCGATCTCCAGGATGATGTGCGCGGCCTTGGCCTTGGCGAGCAGCTCCTGGGCGATCTCCAGGTTGTCGGCGAGGGTCTCGGCCGAGCCGTCCCACATGTGGGACTGGAACAGCGGCAGACCGGTGTCGGCGACGCGCTGGGCGGAGATGTCGAGCAGCGGGCGCACGTAGCCGTCCAGCTTGCCCTTGGGGCAGTGGTCGGTGTGCAGCGCGATCTTGTTCGGGTACTTCGCGGCGACGACGTGCGCGAACTCGGCGAGGGCGGTCGCGCCCGTCACCATGTCCTTCACGCCCTGGCCCGAGAGGTACTCGGCGCCGCCGGTCGAGATCTGGATGATGCCGTCGCTCTCGGCCTCGGCGAAGCCCTGGAGCGCCGCGTTCAGGGTCTGCGTCGACGAGACGTTGATGGCCGGGTAGGCGAACTTGCCCGCCTTGGCCCGGTCGAGCATCTCGTTGTACTGCTCCGGAGTTGCGATGGGCATCTGCCGTCTCCTCGTCAAGCGCGCATTGCGGGTTTGGGTTGTTCTGGTGTCTTTGACCGGTGGTCCGACCCTCACCAAGCACCATGGGGTGACATCATCGTCGCCCCCATCCTTCCAGACTTGGGCGAATGCTCCAGCCCGGGGAAGGCCCGGCTTCGGGGCCTTAGGTCCCGGGCCGGAGTTACTCGCCGGTCCGGCCGTCGGTCCGGCCGTCGGTCCGGGCCGTCAGTCCAGGCCGAGCTCGTCCTTCGAGAACGCGAAGAGGTACGGGACCCCGGCGCCCTCGGTGATCTTCTCGGCTGCGCCGGTGGCCCGGTCCACGATCGTCGCGACGCCGACGACCTCGGCCCCGGCCTCGCGCACGGCCTGCACGGCCTCCAGCGGCGAGCCGCCCGTCGTGGAGGTGTCCTCGACGACGAGCACGCGCCGGCCCTTGATGTCCGGGCCCTCGACACGGCGCTGCATGCCGTGCGCCTTCGCGGCCTTGCGGACGACGAAGGCGTCGAGGCGCCCGCCGCGGGCGGCCGAGGCGTGCAGCATCGCGCCGGCGACCGGGTCGGCGCCCATGGTGAGGCCGCCGACCGCGTCGAAGTCCAGGTCCTTCGTCAGGTCGAGCAGCACCTGCCCGACCAGCGGGGCGGCCTCGCCGTCGAGGGTGACGCGGCGCAGGTCGACGTAGTAGTCGGCCTCGAGCCCGGAGGAGAGCGTCACCTTGCCGTGCACCACGGCCTTGTCCTTGATCTGCTGGAGCAGCGCGTCGCGCACGTCGTTCGAAGTCATGGCCATGAGCTTAAGCGCCGCGTTTCACGGGTGCCGCCAGGTCCAGGTGGTGCTCGCCTCCAGCGGCTCGACGGGCGTCACGAGCCGGGGCAGCGTGTTGAGGCCGTTCGGGGGGCCGGTCTGCGGTTCGACGCACACGGCGGCCTCCTGCTCGTCGTAGACGACGACCCACGGCTCGCGGCTCTTCACGTTCAGCTCGAGCTGCCCCGGCCAGGTCAGCGTGACGTCCGTGCCGTCGGGCATGCCGAAGCAGTCGTCCCACGGACCCGGCTTCGGGTCGATGCGGCGGCCGGTGGGCAGGTGGTCGTCGCCACGCTCCTCCTGCCAGGCGGCGTCGAAGGCGATCCGCACGTCCTCGCCGCCCAGGTTCCGGTGGAACCAGGGATGCCAGCCGGCCTGCGCCGGGAACGAGTCGCCGTAGGTCTCGACGCCCAGGGTCAGCGTCAGGCTGTCCTCGGTCAGCGCGACGATCTGCGTGACGCGGCCGGTGTGCGGCCAGGGGTCGGTCAGGTCGTACGTGAACACCGCCTCGGCCGGGCCGGTGCGGGCGGTGCGCCACTCGGCGTCGCGGGCGAAGCCGTGGATGGCGTGCGGCGGCGAGTTCAGCGGCATCTGCCGCTCCTGCCCGCCGTCCCTGAACCGCCCGTCCCTGATCCGGCCGCACCACGGCACCATCGGGAAGCAGCCGTACTTGCCGCCCTGCCGCAGCAGCTCGGTCCCGGCGATCCTCAGACTGCTCACCCGGCAGCCGTTGCCCGGCGCCACGGTCACTTCCGCGTCGCCCGCGGTCAGCGTCGTCTCCTGTGTCGTCACAGGATCCGAGCTTAGAGGCGCCAGGAGGGCGGGGCCGAGGAGGGAGTTCGCGGACCGGGCCCAGGGCGTGTTTCGAAAGTGGCGTC
>NZ_WWIA01000090.1 GCF_009870065.1 Streptomyces sp. SID5785
GTAGCTCGCTGGGCTCATAACCCAGAGGTCGCAGGTTCAAATCCTGTCCCCGCTACTGATGATCGAAGGCTCGGAAGCAACAGCTTCCGGGCCTTCGGTGCGTCACAGCCCAGGACGTCAAGAGCCGCTGGCATGTGCGAAGAATGTGCGAAGGCTGCGTCGTCCGGGGCTAGTTGAGGAAATTGTGTTTCACTTATCTCTCTGTGGGCATGTCGACAAAACGCTGAAGTGACCTCACGGGCTGCGGTATTCCAGGTGTACCCAGGTTGCAGGTGGTGCGACGATGGACGTTATGGGGGACAAGGCAACTCTGTTGGAGACAGGGCGGTTTGTGCAGCCTTCCGGCCCCGAGGACATGGGGGAGCCGGCCGAGGCCGCGGAAGAAGCACGCCGACGGCTGGCCGCGGAGGCCGGCGACGTCGAGGCGATGAGCGTCCTCGGCGCTATGCTGCTGCGCCGCGGCGACCTCGACGGGGCCGAGCCCCTGCTGCGGGGCGCCACCGGCGAGGGCGACCGCGCCGCCGCCAATAATCTGGGCGTCCTCCTCCACCAGCGCGGCTACGCGGACGAGGCCGCCGGATGGTGGCGCATCGCCGCCGTCGCCGGCTCCGCCCCGGCCGCGCACGCCCTGGGCCGCCACCACCGCGAGCGCGGCGACGAGCCCGCCGCCGAGTACTGGCTGCGCCAGTCCGCCGAGCAGGGCCACACCCTCGGTGCGTACGCACTGGCCGACCTCCTGGAGCACCGCAGCGACGTGGGCGCCGAGCGCTGGATGCGCGTCGCCGCCGAGCACGGTCACCGCGAGGCCGCCTACCGGCTCGCGCGCGCTCTGGACCGCAAGGGCGCGGCCGGGCCGCTCGGCGCCGAGGAGGAGAGCAGCCCCGCCGCCGAGGCCGAGCAGTGGTACCGGCAGGCCGCCGCGCGCGGACACCGCAGGGCCGCGCTCCAGCTGGGCTCCATCCTCGAGAAGCGCGGCGACCTCAAGGAGGCCGGCCGCTGGTACCTGACCTCGGCGAAGGACGGCGAGCCGCGCGCGGCCTGCGCCCTCGCCTTCCTGCTGCGCGACGCGGGCGACGAGGAGAGCGCGGCCGTGTGGTGGCTGCGTGCCGCCCAGGACGGCGACGGGAACGCGGCGAACGCGCTGGGCGCCCTGCACGCCCAGCGCGGCGAGACGCAGACCGCCGAGCGCTGGTACCGCGCGGCCATGGACGCGGGCGACAACAACGGCGCGTACAACCTGGGCCTGCTGTGCGCCGAGCAGAAGCGCGTCCAGCAGGCCGAGAGCTGGTACCGCCGCGCCGCCTACGCGGGCCACCGCGAGGCGGCCAACGCGCTCGCGGTGCTGCTCCTCCAGCACGGCGACGCCACCGGCGCCGAGCCCTGGTTCTCCAAGGCCGCCGAGGCCGGCAGCGTCGACGCGGCCTTCAACCTGGGCATCCTCTACGCGGGTCGCACCGGCGAGGAGGCCGAGGCCAAGGCCCTCGAGTGGTACGAGCGCGCGGCCTCGGGAGGGCACACCGAGGCCGCGCTCCAGGTCGGCATCGCCCGGCTGCGCGAGGGCGACGAGCGAGCCGCGGAGCGGAACCTGCGGTGTGCGGCGGGCGGCGGCAGCGCCGAGGCCGCGTACCGGCTCGCCTCCCTGCTCGACGTGCGGCGTCCGCCCGAGGCCCGGCACGAGCTCGGCGAGCCCGTCGTCCGGCGCAGCGAGTGCGAGGAGTGGTACGAGCGGGCCGCCGAGCACGGACACCGGCGCGCCCAGGTGCGGGTCGGCATGCTCGCCGCCGCGCGCGGGGACGTCGTGGAGGCGGCGCGCTGGTACCGCGAGGCGGCCGAGGCCGGCTCGCGCAACGGCGCGTTCAACCTCGGCCTGCTCCTCGCGCGCGAGGGCAGCGAGCCGGAGGCGGCCCTGTGGTGGCGCCGGGCGGCCGACGCGGGGCACGGCCGGGCCGCGCTACGCCTCGCCCTGCTGCACACGCGCCGCGGCGACCTCGTGGAGGGCCAGAAGTGGGCGTCCCGCGCCGTGGAGCTCGGTCCTGCGGAGGTCGCCGAGCGGGCCGCCCGGCTGCGCGACGCCCTGCGCCAGGAGCTGTCCGCGTAGGCGGCGCAGGGCCTGCTCGGGCCTGCTCCTGGGCGACGCGGAAGGAATTTGCGCTGGTCGGGGGCTTCCCGTAAGGTGGTGTTCACCGACGCGGGGTGGAGCAGCTCGGTAGCTCGCTGGGCTCATAACCCAGAGGTCGCAGGTTCAAATCCTGTCCCCGCTACTGA
>NZ_WWIA01000845.1 GCF_009870065.1 Streptomyces sp. SID5785
TGCATTTCAGGGGCGCGGGGAACTGCGCGGCCCGCCCCCACCGGGCCCGCAGCCGCCGGACAGGCCCTAGGCGCGGTTACGGGCCCGGCGTGCCATGCCCACCGCGCCCGCACCGGCGACCAGCAGAACGACCGCGCCGCCCGCGACGTACGGCGTCATCGAGCTGCCCCCCGTCTCCGCGAGGTCACCCTTCTCCGGCTTCTGCGCGGCGGCGACGGGCCGCTCCCCCTTCTCGCCCTGCGGCTTCACGTCGGCCGGCTTCGGCGCGGACACGGCTTTGGGTGCCTCGCACGTCGCGCCGGCGAGCGTCACCTCGCCCTCGACCTCGGCCACGTTCAGCTTCAACGGGTTGACGGAGACCTTGAGGTGGAGCGCGGAGGCCGCCGCGGTGTTCGACGTCGTGGAGCGCTCGGAGAGGGCCAGGCTGACCTCGCCGACGCCGGGCACCTTGACCTCGGTCGTGCCGCCGGTGGTGAGCGTGACCTTCTTGCCGAGGACGGTGACGGCGCCCAGCAGGTTGGACTCGGCGACGGGCGCGTGGCCGGCCTCGCAGCGGGCCTTCGAGGTGACCTCGTCGACCTCGATGAGCGAGAGCAGCGGCAGGCCGGGGACGTGCACCTTGGCGTGGGCGAGCCGGGTGTAGCCCTCGGCGGTGCCGTCCTCGACGGTGGCCCTGGCCTTGGCCACCTCGGCCTGGAGGACCCTGACCGGCTGGCCCTTGTCGACGCCGTCGAGGTTCACGGTGAGGGCGGTCTTGTCGGCGCTGGCGGGCGCCTGCACCTCGTTGAGCGAGACCTTGAGCGGGACGTTCACGGTCTTGTTGAGCAGGGAGACGTCGAGGCCGGTGCGGAGCACGACGGCGGAGGCCTTGCCCCCGTGGTCGCCGGTCGCGGCGGCCGGGACGGCGCTCGCGAGGAGCACGGGCCCGGCGGCGAGTGCGGTGGCGGCGGCGGTCGCGGCGATACGGCGGAGCGCGGTGGTGCTGGACATGCTGGTGGGACCCCCAGGACGGCGATGAGAGAGACGACGTGACACGAGAGGCCGACGGGGTGCCGCCGGGGCGGGCGCACCGGGACAGGGCGCCGCGCCGTCGACGGCGTCGGCCGGTCATCGGTGAGGGAATCTTTACGCACTGAGAGTGAACGGGCCACCACCTGAGGTGAGTTCACTCCAAAGGGGGGTTTCCGTGCAGGTGCTCGATTTCGGCGGGCTCGCCTGTTCGCCGGCCTCACCCGCAGGGGCGGCGGCGCCGGGGCGGACCGGGAGTGCACAACGAGTGCACGCCCGCGCATGTCACGCCCCGTCAACCCACCACGTTGCCCCGCAGCACGATCCGGCGCGGGTCGGCGAGGGCCGCGACGTCGGCCCGCGGGTCGGTGCCGTAGACGACGAGGTCGGCCGGTGCACCCTCCTCGAGGCCGGGGCGGCCGAGCCAGCGCCGGGCGTCCCACGCGGTCGCGCCGAGGGCGTCCGCGGCGGGCAGTCCCGCCCTGACCAGTTCGGCGACCTCGCCGGCGACGAGCCCGTGCGCTAGCGAACCGCCGGCGTCGGTGCCGACGTACACGGGGATCCCGGCGTCCCAGGCGTTGCGGACCGTCTCGTAGCGGCGCTCGTACAGCCGCCGCATGTGCGCGGACCAGCGCGGGAACTTCTGCTCGCCGCCCGCGGCGAGGTCGGGGAAGGTGGCGATGTTGACGAGGGTCGGGACGATCGCGACGCCGCGCTCCGCGAAGAGCGGGATCAGGTCGTCGGTCAGGCCCGTCGCGTGCTCGATGCAGTCGATGCCGGCCTCGACGAGGTCGCGCAGCGAGTCCTCGGCGAAGCAGTGGGCGGTGACGCGGGCGCCGAGCCGGTGCGCCTCGGCGATGGCGGCCTCGACGGCGCCGCGCGGCCAGCAGGCGGTGAGGTCGCCGGCCTCGCGGTCGATCCAGTCGCCGACGAGCTTGACCCAGCCGTCGCCGCGCCGGGCCTCGCGGGCCACGTAGGCGACCAGGTCCTCGGGCTCGATCTCGTGCGCGTAGTTGCGGATGTAGCGGCGGGTGCGGGCGATGTGCCGTCCGGCGCGGATGATGCGGGGCAGGTCCTCGCGGTCGTCGATCCAGCGGGTGTCGGACGGGGAGCCCGCGTCGCGCAGCAGCAGGGTGCCGGTGTCGCGGTCGGTCAGCGCCTGCTTCTCGGCGGTCCCGGCGGGGACCGGCCCGTGCGCGTCAAGGCCGACGTGGCAGTGTGCGTCGACGAGGCCGGGCAGGGTCCAGCCCTCCACGGTCGTCACGTCGAGGCCGGCGGTCACGGGCCGGTCGTAGGTGATGCGGCCGTCCAGGACCCACAGTTCGTCCCGTACGTCGTCGGGTCCGGCCAGGACCCGGCCCTTCACGTGCAGCGCCCGCCGTCGGCTCAGCTCACTCATGGACCAAGCCTATGAGGGCGCCGGTTACGCTCGTCAGCGGCATCCACCGACGAACCCATGAGCGAAGAGAGCACCACCGTGACGCACCCGTTTCTCGATCTGGCCCCGTTGAGCGCCGAGCACTTCGCCTCCGTCGAGGACCGCGTGGCCCGGCTCATGGACACCGCGCAGGACGTCGTGATCATGCAGGGCGAGGCGCTGCTGCCCCTGGAGGGCGCGATCCGCGCCGCCGCGGGTCCGGGCACCGTCGCGCTCAACGTGATCACCGGCCCGTACGGGCAGACCTTCGGCGACTGGCTGCGGGACTGCGGCGCCACGGTGCACGATCTCGCGGTGCCGTTCCACACGGCGGTGACGGCCGGGCAGATCCGGGAGGCGTTCGCCGCGCACCCGGACATCGACTTCGTCTCGCTGGTGCACGCGGAGGCGGCGACGGGCAACACGAACCCGGTCGCGGAGATCGGCGCGGTCGTGCGGGAGCACGGCGCGCTGTTCTACCTGGACGCGGTGGCGTCGATCGCCGCCGAGCCGGTGCTGCCGGACGCGTGGGGCGTGGACCTGTGCGTGATCGGCGCGCAGAAGGCGATGGGCGGCCCCGCGGGGGTGTCGGCGGTGTCGGTGAGCGCCCGCGCCTGGGAGCGGATGGCGGCCAACCCGCAGGCGCCGCGCCACTCGTACCTGTCGCTGCTCGACTGGAAGCAGCGCTGGATCGACGGCGGCCGCACGGCGCTGCTGCACGCGCCGGCGCAGCTGGAGATGCTGGCCCTCGAGGCGTGCGTGGAGCGGATCGAGAGCGAGGGCCTGGACGCACTGACGGCCCGGCACGCGAGCGCGGCCGCGGCCACCCGCGCGGGGGCGCTCGCGCT
Source organism: Streptomyces sp. SID5785 (assembly GCF_009870065.1). Classification (GTDB taxonomy): domain Bacteria; phylum Actinomycetota; class Actinomycetes; order Streptomycetales; family Streptomycetaceae; genus Streptomyces. Next base: position 3,274 of record NZ_WWIA01000845.1, read on the forward strand.
GGGCGGCGGTCTCGCGCCGTACGTGCACGAGGCGCGGGACGCGGCTCCGGTGGCGACGACGCTGCGGGCGCCCCGGGGCACGGACGCGCGGGACCTGGTGGCCCGGGCGCTGGCCGTGGACCCGGTGCTGCCGCTGGTCGCGGGCGGCGGGGCGCTGGCCACGGAGATGATCCGGGTCAACCACTACGGGCCGCAGGCCACGCGCGGTGTCGTGCAGTCCTCGCTGGCGGCGCTCGGCGGCGCGCTCGCGGAGTCCGGCGCGGAGGTCGACCTGGAGGGGGCGCGCAAGGCGGTCGCCGCCGCCTGGATCTAGTACCCGGATCCACAGCATCCGCATGCGCCGCGCGATCCCGCGCGGCGGATTGCGGACACGCGCAGCGGGCGCCGTCCAAACGGACGGCGCCTTTCTCATTTCTCGGGCACATTTCTGTATTGTTTATCCAGGCAGCTTCCCGTATTGCTTCTGCCCGCTTTCCGGCAACGTAAACACTAAGATTTCAACAACGGGATCCGACAGAATTCGAGCGGGTTCCTGGCACATTACACCCCTGTGACGTACTCCACACCGATTGCGTTCTGCGGCTTTTGTCACCACCAAATCACCTTATTCCGCCGCCCGCTCACGCGCGTACCCACCCGCGCGCGATAACACATTCCGGCGATCTGCGTAACCCCTACCCCGGATGCAATCCCAAAAATTGCTCGGTAAATTCAATTCGCATGACCGCCGCACAAGCGCAATTCCAGCTCGACCATCCCGGTGTCGCCGACGGCGCCGCGATCTGGCGTATCGCACGCGACTCCAAGGTGCTCGACCTCAACTCCTCGTACAGCTATCTGCTGTGGTGCCGGGACTTCGCCGGCACCTCCGTGGTGGCGCGTGACGAGACGGGCGAGGTCGCCGGGTTCGTGACCGGCTACATCCGTCCGGAGCGACCGGGGACCCTCGTGGTCTGGCAGGTCGCGGTGGACCACGGACACCGCGGGCACGGGCTGGCCGCGGCGCTGCTCGACGGACTGACCGAGAAGGTCAGGGCGTCGGGACGGCCGGTCACGACCGTCGAGACCACGATCACCCCGGACAACACGGCGTCCCAGGCGCTGTTCCTGTCCTACGCCCGCAGGCACGCCGCCGGTGTGCAGCGCCAGGTGCTGTTCGACGCGGGGCTGTTCCCCGACGACGGCCACCTGCCCGAGGAGCTCTACCTCATCGGGCCGCTCGCCCCGGCCGCCGGCTGAGCCCGGCCACCGTCCACCACCCCCACCGTTCAACTCCCCTTCTCAGAGGAGCTTTCGCTGTGACCATCACCCAGCCGGACCTGAGCGTCTTCGAGACCCTTGAGTCGGAGGTGCGCAGCTACTGCCGCGGCTGGCCCACCGTCTTCGACCGGGCCCAGGGCAGCCGCATGTACGACGAGGACGGCCACGCGTACCTGGACTTCTTCGCGGGCGCGGGCTCGCTCAACTACGGGCACAACAACCCCGTCCTGAAACGCGCCCTGATCGACTACATCGAGCGGGACGGCGTCACGCACGGTCTCGACATGTCGACCTCCGCGAAGCGCAACTTCCTGGAGACGTTCCAGAACGTCGTCCTGCGCCCGCGCGACCTGCCCTACAAGGTCATGTTCCCGGGCCCGACGGGCACCAACGCCGTCGAGTCCGCGCTGAAGCTGGCCCGCAAGGTCAAGGGCCGCGAGTCGATCGTGTCGTTCACGAACGCCTTCCACGGCATGTCGCTCGGCTCGCTCGCGGTGACCGGCAACGCGTTCAAGCGGGCCGGCGCCGGCATCCCGCTGGTGCACGGCACGCCGATGCCGTTCGACAACTACCTCGACGGCCAGACCCCGGACTTCATCTGGTTCGAGCGGCTGCTCGAGGACTCCGGCTCGGGTCTCAACACCCCGGCGGCCGTGATCGTCGAGACGGTGCAGGGCGAGGGCGGCATCAACGTGGCGCGCGCCGAGTGGCTGCGCAAGCTCGCCGACGTGTGCGAGCGCTGGGACATGCTGCTCATCGTCGACGACATCCAGATGGGCTGCGGCCGCACCGGCGCCTTCTTCTCCTTCGAGGAGGCGGGCATCACGCCGGACATCGTGACCGTGTCCAAGTCCATCAGCGGGTACGGACTGCCCATGTCCCTGTGCCTGTTCAAGCCGGAGCTCGACGTCTGGGAGCCGGGCGAGCACAACGGCACGTTCCGCGGCAACAACCCCGCGTTCGTGACCGCCGCCGCCGCCCTGGAGACGTACTGGAGCGACGGCCCCGCCATGGAGAAGCAGACGCTCCAGCGGGGCGAGCAGATCGAGGAGACCCTGAGCGCGCTGCGCGCCGAGTACCCCGAGGACACCGTCGAGTACCGCGGCCGTGGCCTCGTGTGGGGCATCGAGTTCCGCGACAAGGCGCGGGCCGGCCAGGTCGCCAAGCGCGCCTTCGAGCTCGGTCTGCTCATCGAGACCTCCGGCCCCGAGAGCGAGGTCGTCAAGCTGCTTCCGGCGCTGACGATCACGCCGGAGGAGCTGGACGAGGGCCTGCGCACGCTCACCCGGGCCGTGCGCGAGACCGCCTGACCCCCGCCCCCGCACCGGCGGGGGCCTGCGGGCCCCTCTCACCGAGAAACAGAGAAAGGCAGCACCCACCGTGATTGTCCGTTCGTTCAAGGAGATCGAGAACACCGACCGGCACGTGAAGTCGGCGTCCGGCACCTGGGAGAGCAAGCGCATCGTCCTCGCGAAGGAGAGGGTCGGCTTCTCCCTGCACGAGACGACCCTCTACGCGGGCACGGAGACCGACATGTGGTACGCCAACCACATCGAGGCCGTGCTGTGCGTGGAGGGCGAGGCCGAGCTCGAGAACCGGGAGACCGGCGAGAAGCACTGGATCGAGCCGGGGACGATGTATCTCCTGAACGGCCACGAGCGCCACACGCTGCGGCCCAAGTCCGACTTCCGCTGTGTCTGCGTTTTCAACCCTCCGGTGACCGGACGGGAGGACCATGACGAGAACGGTGTCTACCCGCTGCTGACCGAGCCCGAGGAGGTCTGATCCCGATGACCGTGCTGAACTCCGCAGGTGTCGCCGATCTCTACCCGACGCGCGGGAAGACGGAGGTGGCGACGCCCCGCGTCGACCCCGTCGTCTGGTCCGCGCCGGGTGCGCGCGGCCCGATCCGCCAGTCGGATCTGGCGGGATTCGAACGGGACGGCTTCCTGGCGATCGAGGAGCTGATCGGCCCGGACGAGATCGGCGTGTACCAGGCCGAGCTCGACCGGCTGGTCAACGACCCGGCGATCAAGGCCGACGAGCGTTCCATCGTGGAGAAGGCCTCACAGAAGGTGCGGTCGGTCTTCGAGGTCCACAAGATCAGCGAGGTGTTCGCGCGGCTGGTCCACGACGAGCGCGTCGTGGAGCGGGCCCGGCAGATCCTCGGCTCGGACGTCTACGTCCACCAGTCGCGGATCAACGTCAAGCCCGGCTTCGGCGCGACCGGCTTCTACTGGCACTCGGACTTCGAGACCTGGCACGCCGAGGACGGCCTGCCGAACATGCGCACGGTGTCCGTCTCCCTCGCCCTGACGGAGAACTACGACACCAACGGCGGGCTCATGATCATGCCCGGCTCGCACAAGACGTTCCTGGGCTGCGCCGGTGAGACGCCCACGGACAACTACAAGAAGTCGCTGCAGATGCAGGACGCGGGCACCCCGTCCGACGAGGCGCTGACCAAGCTGGCCGGGGAGTACGGCATCCGGCTGTTCACCGGCAAGGCCGGCTCGGCGACCTGGTTCGACTGCAACGCGATGCACGGCTCCGGCGACAACATCACGCCGTACCCGCGCAGCAACGTCTTCATCGTGTTCAACAGCGTGGAGAACACGGCGGTGGAGCCCTTCGCGGCCCCGGTCCGACGCCCCGAGTTCATCGGAGCGCGGGACTTCACGCCGGTGAAGTAGGCGACGCGGCGGACCGCCACACGGGGCGGGTCCGGCACACACCTGGTGTGTGCCGGACCCGCCCCGTCGTGTGTGCGGTCAGGCGAGCGCCGTCAGGAGGGCGTCCACGTCGGCCGTCGTGTTGTACAGGTGGAAGGACGCGCGGAGGTTCCCCGCGCGGTCGGAGACCTCGATGCCACGGGTGCGCAGCTCCGGCTGGCGGGCGCCGAGCCCGGGGACGGAGACGATCGGCGAGTCCGGGGCCGGCAGCGGGGTCAGGCCGCGCTCGGCGAGCCCCGCGCGGAAGCGGTCGGCCAGGGCGAGGTCGTGGGCGCGCACGGCGTCGGGGCCGAGCTCCTCGACCAGTTCGAGGGAGCGGCGCGCCCCCGTGTACGAGATCAGGCTCGGCGTCTCGTCGAACCGGCGGGCGGAGCGGGCGAGTTCGGCGACCGGTCCGTAGCAGCTGTCCCAGGGCCGCTCCCCCGCGACCCAGCCGCCGAAGACCGGCCGCAGCGCGGCGAAGCCCTCGGGGTCGGCGGGCCCGACGAAGAACGTGGCGCCGCGCGGGCAGGTGAGCCACTTGAAGGCGACGGAGGTGACGTAGTCGGCCTGCGGGGCGTGCGCGGCGAGCGGGTACCAGCCCGCCGCCTGCGACGCGTCCACGTACAGCCGGGCGCCGTGGGCGGTCGTCGCCGCGCGCAGGGCGGGCAGGTCGGCGACCCGGCCGTCGGCGGACTGGGCCGCGCTGACCGCGACCAGCGCCGTGCCGGGGCGCACCGACTCGGCGAGCGCCTCCAGCGGCACGGTACGGACCTTGAGCCCGGGCCGGACGTGGAAGGGGTTGATCGTGGAGCTGAACTCGCCCTCGGCCGTGAGGACTTCGGCGCCGTCGGGCAGCGACGAGGCGATCAGTCCGGTGTACACGGCGACGGAGGCGCCCGTCGCGACCCGGGTGGCGGGGACGCCGGCGATGCGGGCGAAGGCGGCGCGGGCCGCCTCGACGTCGTCGAAGAGGGCGTCGATGGCGCCACCCTCCGCCATGGTGGTGATCGCGTCGCGCATCGCGGCGCCCGCGCGGGCCGGCAGCAGGCCGGAACTCGCGGTGTTCAGGTAGGTGGCTGCGGGCGCGTACTGGGCGCGGACCAGGTCGGTGTCCAGGCTGTCCGGGTGGCGGGGCACAGCGGAAGTCTCCATGGCTCCACTGTGCCCCGGACCCAACTGCCCGTCCATTGCGGATGTTTGGCCGGTACCCCTAAGTGACGCTTATCAGTGCAGGTCGGACCGGTGGGTCAGGCCTGCGGGACCGCACAGCCGTCGGGGCCGCAGGTGTCGCCGCCGTCGGCGCCGTCGATCACGGTCAGCGGGGAGCGGTCGCCCCAGGCCTGGGTGAGGGCCTGGGTGAAGACCTCGGCGGGCTGGGCGCCGGAGACGCCGTACGTGCGGTCGAGGACGAAGAACGGGACGCCGGTCGCGCCGAGCTCGGCGGCCTCGCGCTCGTCGGCGCGGACGGCGTCGGCGTACGCCTCGGGGTCGGCCAGGACGGCGCGCACCTCGCCCTCGTCGAGACCGGCCTCGACGGCGAGCCGCACGACGTGCTCCTGGTCGGCGAAGACGGAGGCCTCGTCGGCGAAGTTCCCCCGGTACAGGGCGTCGATCATGGCGTCCTGGAGGCCCTTGTCGTGGGCGAGGTGGAGCAGCCGGTGCAGGTCGAAGCTGTTGCCGTAGTCGCGCCCCTCGGTGAGGTAGGGCAGCCCGAGCTCGCCGGCCTGCCGGCCGAGACCCTGCTCGTTGGCCGCGGCCTGCTCCCGGCTGATGCCGTACTTCTCGGCGATGTGCGGGACGACGAGGCCGGTGGTCTCCCTGGGGACGGTCGGGTCGAGCTCGAAGGAGCGGTGCACGACCTCGACCTGCTCCTTGTGCGGGAACGCGTCGAGGGCCTGCTCGAACCGGGCCTTGCCGATGTAGCAGAACGGGCAGTTGATGTCGGTCCAGATCTCGACGCGCATGGGGTCTCTCGCTCGCTTCGGTGACGTACGGCGCAGGGGGTGCCCCGCACCGACCCGTACAACCGGATGCACGCCGCGCGCATTCCCGCCCGGGTCGGCCCCCGCGCCGCCTCAGGAACCGTCGCGCAGGCCCTTGGGCCACTCCGGGCGGAACTCGATGTGGTCGTAGGTCACGACGCAGCCCTCCCCGACCGGGGACTGTGCGAGGAAGCCGACGAGTGCGGCGCCCGCGGTCCTCTCGTCACCGAGCGTGAAGATCCGTACGAAGGTCCAGGTCTCCCCGTCCGCCGAGGCGTGGAAGGCGAAGGCGGCGCCGGTGCGGCTGATCCGGAGCCAGACGGAGCGGCCCGGCACCACGGACGCGTTCGCGTCGTCGGAGTGGCCGCGCGTGACGACGGTGCAGATGGTCGGCTCGTCCGGCGAGCGCTCGAAGCAGAGCTTGGCCCATTCGCGGTTGCCGACGTGGAGGTAGAGCACCCCCGCGTCGAACGCGGCGGCGAACCCGACGGTGACCCGCGCGATCAGCTGGAAGTCGCCCTCCGGCGCCGCCCCCAGCAGCCGCGGCGCGTCGGACGCGGGGTCGAGGGAGTCGCCGGTGGGCGGCACGAAGCGGTCCTGGCGGGGGCCGGCCCAGCCGGTGAGCGTCCCGTCCTCGTACGACCAGTCGCCGTCGGGGCCGTAGCTGCGCAGCGGGAAGGGCAGTTCGGGAAGTCGCAGTTCCATGCGGGTCAGTTTTCCAGGCGGCCGTCGTAGCGCCGCGGCAGCCCCAGCGGGTTGTCGTCGCGCAGCTCGGGCGGCAGCAGTGCCTCGGGCGTCGTCTGGTAGGTGACCGGGCGCAGCCAGCGCTCGATCGCGGTGCCGCCGACGGAGGTGGAGGTGGAGGTGGTCGCCGGGTAGGGCCCGCCGTGGTGCTGGGCGGGGGCGACGGCGACCCCGGTGGGCCAGCCGTTGACGAGGACGCGGCCGGCGAGCGGGGTGAGCTCGGTGAGCAGCTCGGCGGCCCGGCCCTGGCCCGCCGCCTCGGCCTCGGACAGGTGAACGGTCGCCGTGAGGTTGCCGGGGAGGCGGGAGAGGACCGCCGTGACGTCCGCCGCCGAGTCGTAGCGGGCGAGGACGGTGACGGGGCCGAAGCACTCCTCGAGGAGCAGGTCGTGGGCGCCCTCCTCGGCGAGCCGGGCGGCCGGGACGGTGAGGAAGCCGGGTGCGACGGTGTGGTCGCTGCCCGCGCCGGGCGTGACGGGTGCCTCGACGTCGGGCAGCTGGGCGCGCTCGGCGACCCCGGCGACGAAGTTGTCCCGCATGCGGTGGTCGAGCAGGACCCCGGCCTCGGTGTCGCTGACGGCGGCGGTGAGGGTCTTGACGAGGGCGTCGCCGGCCGCGCCGCGGGGCGCGAAGACGAGGCCGGGCTTGACGCAGAACTGGCCGACTCCGAGCGTCATGGAGCCGGCGAGGCCGGTGCCGATCGCGTCGGGGCGCTCGGCGGCGGCGTCCTCGGTGATCACGACGGGGTTGAGGGAGCCGAGCTCGCCGTGGAAGGGGATCGGCACCGGGCGGGCCGCCGCCGCGTCGAACAGGGCGCGGCCGCCGCGGACGGAGCCGGTGAATCCGGCGGCGGTCACGAGGGGGTGCCGGACGAGCTCGACGCCTGCCTCGAAGCCGTGCACGAGACCGAGGACGCCCTCGGGCAGGCCGTGGCGCTCGGCGGCCCGCCGGATCGTGGCGGCGACCAGCTCGGAGGTGGCGGGGTGGTCGGGGTGCGCCTTGACGACGACGGGGCAGCCCGCGGCGAGGGCGCTCGCGGTGTCGCCGCCGGGGACGGAGAAGGCGAACGGGAAGTTCGAGGCCGAGTAGACGGCGACGACGCCGAGCGGGATCTTGTACCGGCGCAGGTCGGGGACGGGCGGGGTGGCGGTGGCGTCGGGATGGTCGATGACGACGCCGAGGAAGGCGCCCTCGTCGACGATGTCCGCGAAGGCCCGCAACTGGTAGCAGGTGCGCGCGAGTTCGCCGGTGAGCCGGACGGGGCCGAGTGCGGTCTCCGCGTCGGCGGCCTCGACGAGGTGCTCCTCGGCCTCGGCGAGCAGGTCGGCGGCGGTGCGCAGGAACGCGGCGCGGACGGTGCGGTCGGCGAGGGCGCCGCGGGCCGCGTGGGCGGCGCGGACCGCCTGGTCCACCTCCTGCGGTGTGGCCTCGACGGCAACCTGCTCCCGCTGCTTCCCGGTTCGGGGGTCGACACTCCAGACTGGTGCTGCTGCCACCGCGGATTCCTCCAGCTTTTCGCGAAGCTCGCCGGGCGAGCCAGGAGAGCCGTTCGATATACTGAACGCTGTCTCTCATGATGAACTCGTACTGAGACTGGACAGTAATTCCCGCGGAACGAAGGGGTCAAGGGCGATGTCGGCAGTCGAGACGGGGGCCGCTGCGGGCGGTGCGCAGGTCAAATCGGCGGTACGGACGGTGGAGCTGCTCGAGTACTTCGCCGGGCGGCCCGGCATGCACTCGCTGGCCGCGGTGCAGGAGGCCGTCGGGTACCCGAAGTCCAGCCTCTACATGCTGCTGCGCACGCTCGTCGAGCTCGGCTGGGTGGAGACGGACGCGACCGGCACCCGGTACGGCATCGGCGTGCGGGCGCTGCTCGTCGGCACGTCGTACATCGACGGGGACGAGGTCGTGGCCGCGGCCCGGCCGACCCTGGACCGGCTCTCCGACGACACCACCGAGACCATCCACCTGGCGCGGCTCGACGGGACGAACGTGGTCTATCTCGCCACCCGCCAGTCCCAGCACTACCTGCGGCCCTTCACCCGGGTGGGACGCAGGCTGCCCGCGCACTCGACCTCGCTCGGCAAGGCGCTGCTCGCGACCCACACCGACGAGCAGGTCCGCAAGCTGCTGCCCGAGACGCTGCCCGCGCTGACCGAGCACACGATCACGGACCGCGAGAAGCTCATCGAGGAGCTGCACCAGGTCCGCGAGCAGGGCTTCGCCGTCGACCGCGAGGAGAACACGCTGGGGCTGCGCTGCTTCGGCGTCGCGATCCCCTACCGGACGCCCGCGCGGGACGCGATCTCCTGCTCGGTGCCGGTCGCGCGCCTGACGCCCGCGCACGAGCAGATGGTCAAGGACGCGCTGTTCGACGCGCGGGACCGGCTCACCCTGGCCACCCGCAGGCTGTGACCGGGGCCCCTCCCCCGCGCGGCGGAGGGGGATCGGCTGTGCGCAGGACGTGCCGCGGCGGGCCCGCGGCCAGCCTGGAGGCATGAACCCGACACTGCGCACCACGCTGCGGACCGTCACCGTGCTGTCCTGTCTGCCCTATCTCGCGCTGAAGGTGGCGTGGGTCGCCGGCAGCCGCGTCGGCATCCCGGACGGCAGCTCGCTGCTCGATCACCGCACGACGATGGCGGTCGCCAACGGCGTGACGGTGCTGCTCGACGCGGCTGTCGTGCTGCTCGCGTTCCTGCTCACCGAGCCGTGGGGGCGCCGGGTGCCCGCATGGGCGCTCACCGTGCCGATGTGGGTGGCGACCGGGCTGCTCACGCCGATCATGACCGGCTACCCGGTGCAGATGGTCGTGAAGCTCTTCGACGGCTCCGGGGCCACGGCCGGCGCGAGCGAACCCTTCCTGGACGACTGGGTGTTCAGCGTCGTGTATCCCGGGTTCGTCGTGCAGGGCCTGTGCCTGGGCGCGCTGTTCGCCGGGTACGCCCGCCGGCGCTGGGGGCACGTGTGGCAGGGCCGGATGCGGGATCTGCCCGCCCGGCCGCAGGACGCGGCGCAGCGCCTCGTCGCCGTGGCCGCCGTCCTGTGCGCGCTGCTGCCCGCGGTGACGCACCTGCTGTGGGCGTGCGGGGCCGACACGGGCCTGAACCCGCTGCGGGCCGCCGAGCGCGACAGCACCTTCACCGTCATGGAGGTCATGAACGCGCTGTACCTCGCCGCCGCCGTGACCGGGGCCGTGCTGCTCGCCTTCCGGCGCGGCCGTGGCCTGTCGCTGAAGGTGCCGCTGGCGCTGCTCTGGGTGGGGTCGGGCGCCTCGGCCTGCTGGGGCGGCTGGCTGTCGCTGGCCTCGCTGAGCGGCGTCGACGACATCGCCCGTCAGCCGACGCCGCTGATGAACCTCACCTACGCTGGGCAGATGATCGTCGGCCTGCTCGTCGTGACCATCGGCGCCCACCACGCCGCCGTCAGCCGTGCGGCCACGCCGTCCGCCGCCCCCGCGCGGACCCCCGTGGCGGCGTGAGGGCGCGGGACGCGGCCGGGCTCCTGTTCGGCCGCCGTGCGCGCCGCCGCTGGCTGCACCTGATCATCGGCGGTGCGCTCGCGATGCCGTACCTGCTGCTCGCGTCGGTGGTCGTGGGGCCGCTGACCGGCGCACAGGACGTGTTCTCCGACGTGGGGCTGCAACTGGCCTCGTTCGCCTGCGGGTTGCCGCTCGCCGCGCTCACCGCCGTGCTGTCGCCGCTGACCCGGCCGATGTCGGTGGCGGTGGCGCGGACACTGTGCGGGGTGGACGCCGCGGCGCTCGCGGACGGGCCGCCTCGCACCCGGGAGGCGCGGGCCCGCACGGCCGCCTGGTTCACGCTGCATCTGGGGGCGGGCGGCATCGTCAGCGGGATGACGCTGGCACTGCCGCCGTTCGCCGGGGCGCTGATCGTGCTGCCGTTCGTGTCCGCGGTGCGCGACGCCGACCGGTTCGTGCCCCAACTCCAGGGGAAGGCCTGGGCGATGGCGCTCTGCCCGGTCGCCGGAGTGGTCCTGCTTCTCGCCCTCGCGGCCTGTGCGGCGGCGGTCTCCGGCCTGCTCGCGCGATGGGCTCCGGCGCTGCTCGGGCCCGGCCCCGCCGACCGGCTCGCGCAGGCCGAGGCGCGCGCCGCCGATCTGGCGGTGCGCAACCGGCTCGCCCGTGAGCTGCACGACTCGGTGGGGCACGCGCTGAGCGCGGTCACCCTCCAGGCGAGCGCCGCGCGCCGGGTCCTCGACAGCGACCCCGGCTTCGTCCGGGAGGCGCTCGCCGCGATCGAGGACACGACGCGGCGCACCGTCGGGGAGCTGGACGCCGTGCTCGGGGTGCTGCGGGAGGCCGGGGACGGGGCCGCGACGGCGCCCGCGCCGACCCTCGCCGACGACCTCGACGGGCTGCTGCGGCGCACCCGCGCGGGCGGGGCCGCGGTCACCGTGCACACGGACCCCGGCACGGACCCCGCGGGGCTGCCGCCGATGGTCTCCCGCGAGGCGTACCGCATCGTGCAGGAGGCCCTGGCCAACGCGCTGCGGCACGCCGGGACGGGCGTGGAGCTGTGGCTCGCCCGCGAGGAGGGCGCCCTGCGCATCACGGCCGAGAACGCGCTGCCCGCGGCGGCCCGGGCGGCCCGGCCCGGCGGCGGACACGGGCTGCGCGGCATCGCCGACCGGGCCCGGCTGCTCGGCGGCGGCGCGAGCGCCGGACCCGTGCCCGGGGACGCCGGGACCTGGCGGCTGGACGTCCGTCTCCCGCTCACCGCTCCTCCGGAAGGACCCGAGATCCCGTGACCTCCGCTCCGCTGCGCGTCGTCCTCGCCGACGACGAACGCATGGTCCGCACCGCGCTGCGCGCCATCCTGTCCGCCGAGTCCGGCATCGAGGTGGTCGGCGAGGCCGCGACCGGCGCCGAGGCGGTGTCCGTGGTGCGGGCGCTGCGCCCGGACGTCGTCCTGATGGACGTGCGGATGCCGGAGGTCGACGGCATCCGCGCCACGGAGCAGATCATGGGCACGCTGGACGATCCGCCGCGGATCGTCGTCGTCACGACCTTCGAGCACGACGCGTACGTGTACGAGGCGCTGCGGGCCGGTGCCGCCGGATTCCTGCTGAAGCGGGCGGACGCGGACACGCTGGTCGGGGCGGTCCGGCTGGTGGCGCACAGCGACACCCTGCTGTTCCCCGCGGCGGTGCGGGCCCTGGCCGAGGAGCACGCGGCCGGGCGGGCGGCCGCGCCGTGGGTGGCCCGGCTGACCGGGCGGGAGAGCGACGTGCTGCGGCTGATGGCGGCGGGCCTGACGAACGCGGAGATCGCGCGGCGGATCGGGGTCGGTCCGGCCACGGTCAAGACGCATGTCGCGTCGGTGCTGGCGAAGACGGGGGCGCGGGACCGGACGCAGGCGGTGATCGCCGCGTACGAGGGCGGATTCCTTCAGGGCTCGTGACGGAATCGTCCCGGTGCGGGCCATGAGAGCTTTCTGAGAATCCGGGACATCGGGGAACGAACCGGTCCGGAGTGTTCGTCCCTCACGTGGGATGAACAAGACGATCAGGCGCGCCTCCGTCTTCACACTGCTGCTCATACTCGCCCTGCTGGTCAAGGCGACATGGGTGCAGTTCTACGACGGCCGGGCGCTCGCAGACGACAAGGACAACCGGCGGACGGTCATGGAGCAGTACGCCCATCCGCTGGGCGACATCATCGTGGGCGGAAAGGCGGTGACCGGCTCGGCCAGGACCGGTGGGTCGAGCGACCTCGCGTACCGGCGCACGTACACGGACGGCGCGCTGTACTCGGCCGTGACCGGGTACACGTCGCAGGTCTACGGCGCGACCCAGCTGGAGTCGATCTACCAGGACGTGCTGGACGGCTCCGACCCCACGCTGAAGAACCCCGTCGACGCGCTCACCGGCGAGCACACGAACCCGGGGGACGTCATCACGACCATCGACCCGGGCGTGCAGAAGGCGGCCTACGAGGCGCTCGGCGAGAAGAAGGGCGCGGCCGTCGCGATCGACCCGGAGAGCGGGAAGATCCTGGGCATGGTGTCGACGCCGTCCTTCGACCCGTCGACGATCAGCGGCTCGGGGTCCTCGGACGCGGCGGCGTGGAAGGCGCTGGCCGGGGACAAGGACTCCCCGACGACGAACCGCGCGCTGAAGCAGGCGCTGCCGCCCGGCTCGACGTTCAAGCTGGTCGTGGCCGCGGCGGCGCTCGAGGACGGGCTGTACGGCTCGGTCGACGAGAAGACGGACTCCCCCGACCCGTATCTGCTGCCCGGCACGAGCACGTACCTGCGCAACGAGAGCGCGAGCGCCCCCTGCGAGGACGCGACGATCCGCACGGCGCTGCAGTACTCGTGCAACAACGTCTTCGGGAAGATGGCCGTCGACCTCGGTCAGGACAAGGTCCGGGCGATGGCCGAGAAGTTCGGGTTCGACGACGCGAAGCAGGACGTGCCGGTCCGGGCGGCCGAGAGTGTCTACCCGTCGGACATGGACAAGGCGCAGACGGGCCTGTCGGGCATCGGCCAGTTCGACGTGACGGCGACGCCGCTGCAGATGGCGATGGTCTCGGCGACCCTCGCCAACGGGGGCGAGCAGGCCGCCCCGCACATGGTGTCGGAGGTGACGGACTCCGACGGGGACGCGTTGACGTCGTTCGACGACGGGGACACGCAGCGCGTCGTGAGCACGTCGACCGCGTCCCAGCTGCGGTCCGCGATGCAGACCGTGGTGGACGAGGGCACGGGTACGAACGCGCGGATCGACGGCGCGACGGTGGGCGGCAAGACCGGCACGGCACAGCACGGCGAGAACAACAGCAAGACGCCGTACGCCTGGTTCACGTCCTACGCGAAGGACGACAGCACGGGGCGGCAGGTCGCGGTGGCGGTCGTCGTCGAGCAGTCA
>NZ_WWIA01000846.1 GCF_009870065.1 Streptomyces sp. SID5785
CCGGTGCGAATCCGGCGCGGTCCCGCCACTGTGAGCCCCCACCCGGGGTGAGCCAGGAACTCCCTTCCCCCGCTCTTCGAGCAGGGGAGACCACGTAACCACCCGGGGCGCGGACACCCCGAGGAAGGCCAGACGACGCATGCCCCAGCAGCCCTCGCCGGCGGCCCCGCCCGCGCAGCGCATCCTGCTCCTGTCGACGTCCGACACCGACCTGCTCAGCGCCCGCGCCGCGGGTTCCGCACCCGGCGCCCCGGTCACGTACCGCTTCGCGAACCCCTCCCGGATCGACACCGAGAGCGGTTCCGCGACCGGCCTGGACGCGCTGCTCGACGGCGTCGACCTCGTCGTCGTGCGTCTCCTCGGCGGGATCCGCGCCTGGCAGGACGGCATCGACCGGCTGACCGCCGCCGGTGTCCCGCTCGTCGTGCTCACCGGTGAACAGGCCCCGGACGCCCAGCTGATGGCCGCCTCCACCGTGCCCGTCGGCATCGCGGCGGAGGCCCACAAGTACCTGGCGCACGGCGGCCCGGCCAACCTGACGCAGCTGGCCCGCTTCCTGTCCGACACGGTCCTGCTCACCGGGCACGGCTTCGAGCCGCCCGCCGCCGCGCCGACCTGGGGCCCGCTGGAGCGGCCCGCGCCCGCCGGGGACGGCCCGACCGTCGCGGTGCTCTACTACCGCGCCCACCACATGAGCGGCAACACCGCGTTCGTGCACGCCCTGTGCGACGCGGTCGAGCGGGCCGGCGCCCGCCCGCTGCCGCTGTTCGTGGCGTCGCTGCGGGCCCCCGAGCCGGAGCTGATCGAGGCGCTCGGCGCGGCCGACGCCGTCGTCACGACCGTCCTCGCGGCCGGTGGCACCCGTCCCGCGGAGGCGAGCGCCGGCGGCGACGACGAGGCCTGGGACGCGGGCGCGCTCACCGGCCTCGACGTGCCGATCCTCCAGGCGCTGTGCCTGACCTCGTCGCGCGCCGACTGGGAGGCGAACGACGAGGGCGTCTCGCCGCTCGACGCCGCGAGCCAGATCGCGGTGCCGGAGTTCGACGGGCGGCTCATCACCGTCCCGTTCTCGTTCAAGGAGATCGACGAGGACGGGCTCCCGGCCTACGCCGCCGACCCCGAGCGCGCCGCCCGCGTCGCCGGGATCGCCGTGCGCCACGCCCGCCTGCGGCACGTCCCGGCCGCGGACAAGAAGCTGGCGCTCGTCCTGTCCGCGTACCCGACCAAGCACTCCCGCATCGGCAACGCGGTCGGCCTCGACACCCCCGCCTCCGCGGTCGCGCTGCTGCGCCGGCTGGTCGACGAGGGCTACGACTTCGGCGACACCGCCCTGATCCCGGGCTTCGTGTCCGGCGACGGCGACGAGCTGATCCGGGCGCTCATCGAGGCGGGCGGCCACGACCAGGACTGGCTGACGGAGGAGCAGCTCGCCAGGAACCCGGTACGCATCCCGGCCGCCGACTACCGGCGCTGGTACGTGACGCTGCCGCAGGAGCTGCGCGACTCCGTCGAGCGGCACTGGGGCCCGCCGCCGGGCGAGATGTTCGTCGACCGCTCCCGCAACCCGGAGGGCGACATCGTGCTCGCCGCCCTGCGCCGCGGGAACCTCCTCGTCGTCATCCAGCCGCCGCGCGGCTTCGGCGAGAACCCGATCGCGATCTACCACGACCCGGACCTCCCGCCGTCCCACCACTACCTGGCCGCGTACCGCTGGATCGCGGCGCCGGCCGCGGACGGCGGTTTCGGCGCCGACGCGATGGTCCACCTCGGCAAGCACGGCAACCTGGAGTGGCTGCCCGGCAAGAACGCGGGCCTGTCCGCCGCCTGCGCCCCCGACGCGGCGCTCGGCGACCTGCCGCTCGTCTACCCGTTCCTCGTCAACGACCCGGGCGAGGGCACCCAGGCCAAGCGCCGCGTCCACGCCACGCTCATCGACCACCTCGTGCCGCCGATGGCCCGCGCCGACTCGTACGGCGACATCGCCCGCCTGGAACAACTCCTCGACGAGTACGCCCAGATCGCGTCCATGGACCCGGCGAAGCTGCCCGCGATCCGGGCGCAGATCTGGACGCTGATCCAGGCGGCGAAGCTCGACCACGACCTGGGGCTCGCCGACCGCCCCGACGACGACGGCTTCGACGACTTCCTGCTGCACGTCGACGGCTGGCTGTGCGAGGTCAAGGACGCGCAGATCCGCGACGGTCTGCACGTGCTCGGGCAGGCGCCCGCCGGTGCCGACCGGGTCAATCTCGTGCTCGCCATCCTGCGGGCGCGGCAGATCTGGGGCGGGAGCGCGGCCCTGCCCGGGCTGCGCGAGGCGCTGGGGCTCGACGAGTCGAAGGCGACCCGCACCGATGCCGATGCCGCCGAGTCGACGGCCCGCGCTCTTGTCGAGGCCATGGAGGATGCTTCCTGGGAGCCGGAGGCGGTTTCCGCGGCGATCGAGCTCGTGTCACGGGGCTCCGCCCCGGACCCCGCTCCTCAAGCGCCGGAGGGGCTTGTTTCGGACGCGGTCGCTGACATCCTCGCCTTCGCCGCCCGCGAAGTCGTCCCCCGCCTCGACGCCACCACCGCCGAACTCGACCACTCCGTCAGGGCGTTGGAGGGCCGCTTCGTCCCCGCCGGGCCCTCCGGGTCGCCGCTGCGCGGGCTGGTCAACGTCCTCCCCACCGGCCGCAACTTCTACTCCGTCGACCCCAAGGCCGTCCCCTCCCGGCTCGCCTGGGAGACCGGCCAGGCCCTCGCCGACTCGCTCGTCGAGCGCTACCGCCAGGACAACGACGGGGCGTACCCCACCTCCGTCGGCCTGTCCCTGTGGGGCACGAGCGCGATGCGCACCGCGGGCGACGACATCGCGGAGGCCCTGGCCCTGCTGGGCGTGCGCCCCGTCTGGGACGACGCCTCGCGCCGTGTGACGGGCCTCGAGCCGATCCCGTACGAGGAGCTGAACCGCCCGCGCATCGACGTGACGCTGCGCATCTCCGGGTTCTTCCGCGACGCGTTCCCGCACACCGTGGGCCTGCTCGACGACGCGGTCCGGCTCGCCGCGTCCCTCGACGAGCCCGCCGAGGCCAACCACGTGCGCGCGCACGTCGAGGCGGACCTCGCCGCGCACGGCGACGAACGCCGGGCCACGACCCGCATCTTCGGCTCCCGCCCGGGCACGTACGGCGCGGGCCTGCTCCAGCTGATCGACTCCAAGGACTGGCGCACCGACGCCGACCTCGCCGAGGTGTACACGGTGTGGGGCGGTTACGCGTACGGCCGCGGCCTCGACGGGCGCCAGGCCCGCGCGGAGATGGAGACGGCCTACAAGCGCATCGCGGTCGCCGCCAAGAACACGGACACCCGCGAGCACGACATCGCCGACTCCGACGACTACTTCCAGTACCACGGCGGCATGGTCGCCACCGTGCGCGCCCTGCGCGGCACGGCCCCCGAGGCGTACATCGGCGACTCGACCCGCCCCGAGACGGTCCGCACCCGCACCCTCGTCGAGGAGACGAGCCGGGTCTTCCGCGCCCGCGTCGTGAACCCCAGGTGGATCGAGGCGATGCGCCGCCACGGCTACAAGGGCGCCTTCGAACTGGCCGCGACGGTGGACTACCTGTTCGGCTACGACGCCACGACCGGGGTCATCGCCGACTGGATGTACGACAAGCTCACGGAGACCTACGTCCTCGACGAGACGAACCGCCGGTTCCTCTCCGAGGCCAACCCCTGGGCCCTGCACGGCATCGCCGAGCGTCTCCTGGAGGCCGAGTCCCGCGGCATGTGGGAGAAGCCGGACCCCCAGGTCCTCGAGGCCCTGCGCCAGGTGTACCTGGAGACCGAGGGCGACCTGGAGGCCGACGAGTAGCGAGCAGGCCTACGGGCGCAGGGTCACCGTGAAGCTGCGCCCGTACGCCTGGTGCGTGTCCACGTCGAGCCGGGTGCCGCCGGGGACCCGGCTCACGCGGACCGCGTCGTCGCCGGACACCTTGCGCAGCGCGCGCCCGCGCAGGGTCACGGTCACCGTGTCGCGTCCGGTCGTCGGGTCGGACACGGCGACGGACGTGGCCGCGCCCTCCCGGCGCACGAGGACGGAGGCCGGCCCCGCGACGGCGAGCCCGGACGTGTGGTGGGTCCCGTCCGTGAAGGTGTTGGCGGCGGTCAGCCCGAGCCCGTCGTGGCGGACCGCCTGGATGCGCGGGGTGTTGGCGAGGACGCGGACCGCGTCGTAGGCGCGCACCGCGGCGGCCGTCGCGTTCGGGAGCAGCGCGTACGCGAACGCGGCCGGCCGGGCGCCCGCCCGTTGTGCGACGGTGAGCGAGAAGACCTGCTTGGTGACGGCCGTGTCCGGGTTCGACGTGCGCACGGTGCGGCGGCTGCGGGTCACGGTCTCCAGACGCGGCGTCGCGACCGGCCCCGCGAGCCGGACGTAGCCGACCGCCGTGCCCTGGGTCGCGTCGGCGTACCGGATCCGGTCGCCGCCCGCTGCGTGGGTGACGGACACGGCGTCGCCGTCGGCCGCGATCCGCGCGTCCAGGGTCGTCGTCACGGCCCGGTGCCCGCCGGGGGCGTCCCCGACGCCCGCCGCGAGCAGCACGATCTCGTCGTCGAGCAGGAACCAGGACCGGGTGGCGCGCGCCGAGCGGTACGCGGCGAAGTCGTCCGGCAGGATCCCGGCCCGCCGGTCGCGCCACGGCACGTCGTCGGTGAGCACCCAGCCGGCCGCCCCGTACGCGCCGAGCACGGCGCCGCCGGAGTACGTGCCGGTGGCGGTCGGGAAGTACACGTAGGTGTTCTGGGACTCGCTGGACGCGGTGAAGTTCAGCGGGTGGTCCGGGTTGTCGTAGAACAGCTCGCCGCCGTACGCCTGCGGGACGGTGTCCCGGTGCTCGACCGGCGCGGTGACTCCGGCGAGCCCGTACGGGGAGACGGTGGTCAGGTGGTCGACGCCGTACGCCTGCCGCTGGTCCTGGCCGGACAGGTACAGGTGGTGCGCGCCGTCGCCCTGGAACCAGGGCATCAGGTTCTCGCCGCTCATGTACTCGTACTTGCTGATGCGGGCCGAGCTGCGGGACAGCGTGAACGCGTAGCCGGGGCGGCGGTGGACGGTGCGGTCCATGGCGTTGAACGCGACGGAGCGGGCGGGCGGGTTGAGGTCGGCCGCGGGGACCGTGGCGTCGGCGAGCAGGTCGGCGTAGCGCACGATGCTGAGCGGGGAGACGAACGCCGTCGGGTCGAGCGGGGTGCGGGAGGCCTCCCGCACATGCTTGACGTAGCTCTTCAGGGCGCGGGCCGGGTCGCCGTCGGACAGCGAGGCGAGGTCGACGACGGCCTCGACGATCACGGCGACGTCGTCGTACCCGGTGCCGGTGCGGGACACCGCGCGCCCCTTCACCGCCTCCATCATCCAGCCCTCGAAGATCAGCGGCGCGAACCCGTCCCTGACCCATCCGTGCACGACCGGCACCAGCTCGTCGCCGTGCGCGAACCCGCTGCCGTCGAGGATCTTCAGCGTCTGCACGACCCGGCTGAGCAGGCCCTTCCCGTACGAGCCGGTGTAGGCGACGGAGGCGTGCTGAAGGAACGAGCCGTCCGCGTAGTACCCGTCGGTGACCCCGTGCCGCAGGTGGTACGGGTCGACGGTCGCGAAGACGGTCAGCTGGTCGGTGAGCGCCTTGCGGATCCGGGCCTCGTCGGCGGTGAGGGCGCCCTGGAGGATGCGGTTGGTGGTGATGTCGGCGAGGTTGGCGCCCGTGTGGAAGCGGGAGTCGAGGTCGACGTCGCCGTCCTTGCCGTTGCGCAGGTAGGCGTCCATGGAGGCGAGGTACGCGGTGACGAGCGCGGCGGGCGCCCGGTCGGAGAGCAGCACGAGGGTGCGGGTGACGTGCTGGGAGATGCCGATCTCCCACGTGAACCAGTTGCCGTAGTAGCCCGCCGCCTGGTCGCCGTAGTAGTGCGTGTGCAGCCACTGCAGCCCGTCGAGCACCCGGTCCTGGACCGCGGTGCTCCCGTACAGGTCGGCGGGCAGGCCCGGGGCGCGGGTGGCCAGCGCGATCTCGTAGAGGCGCTGGAAGGTGGTGTTCAGGTTCGGGTCGCTGGTGCCGAGGGGGAGGCCCGCGAAGAGTTCGCCGTCGCCGCTCGCGGCGTCGAGCGCGGCGAGGTTCGTGCGGGCGGTGCGTTCGACGGCGGCGCGCTTGGCGGCCGTCTCCGTACGGGAGTTGGACTCCGCCGTGCCGGCGAACACGGCGACGGTGTTCGCGCGCACCCGCGCCGCCCCGTCCGCCGCCCGCGCGGGCCCGGCCCAGCCGACGGGCACCACCCCGAGCACTCCGGCCGCGCCCAGCACGCCCAGCACCTGCCTGCGACCGATCCCCGCCCGCCTCTGTGTCCCCATCCGCCGGACGATGGCAGACCGGCCGGGCGGCGACAAGGGGTGCGACGGGCCCGCCGTCACCCACACGGACGGCCCTCGCATGCGCGGGGCGGGCGCGGCCCCGAGGGTCGGAACATCGGGCGCGGACCGGACCGGCGCGGGAACAGGGGGACGGCGTGGGACAGGCAGGGACGCTGATCCTCGTGATGGCGGCCGCGGTCGCGGCCCCGCTGCTCGCGCACGCGGTGGGCCGCTGGGCCCGCATCCCCGTCGTCATCTTCGAGATCGTCCTGGGCATCGTGATGGGCCCGGACGTGCTGGGCTGGGCGCACGGCGGCGAGGTCGTCGACGTGCTGTCGAACCTCGGCCTGTCGATGCTGATCTTCCTCGCCGGGTACGAGATCGAGTTCGCCGCGATCAAGGGGGACACGCTGCGCCGCTCGGTCGGCGCGTGGGGGGTGTCGCTGGTCCTCGGCCTCGCGATCGCGCTCGCGCTGACCGGCCTGGACCTCGCCCGCACCGTGATCATCGGGACGGCGCTGACCAGCACGGCGCTCGGCACGGTGCTGCCGATCCTGCGCGACAGCGGCGATCTGTCCGGCCGGTTCGGGACGGTGATGCTGGCCTTCGGCGCGGTCGGCGAGTTCGGGCCGATCATCGCGATGGCGGTGCTCCTGAGCGGCCGCAGCCCCGGCGCCGCGACCGTGGTCCTCGCCGTGTTCGCGGTGATCACGGCGGCGGCCGTCCGGTGGGCGCTGCGCCCGCGCCCGCTCTGGTTCAGCCAGGTCGTCCGGACGACCCTGCACACGAGCGGGCAGTTCGCGGTGCGGTTCGTGATGCTGCTGCTCGTGGCGATGCTCGCGCTGTCCGAGGCCTTCGGGCTCGACGTGCTGCTCGGCGCGTTCGCGGCGGGCCTGCTCACCCGGCTCGTGCTGCACGGCGCGGCGCCGGAGAGCAGCGAGGAGGTCCTGGAGAAGGTCGAGGCGATGGGCTTCGGCTTCCTGGTGCCGCTGTTCTTCATCGTCACCGGCATCGAGTTCGACCTCGCCTCCCTCCTGCACGGCGGCCGCCCGCTGCTCTTCGTCCCCGTCTTCCTCGTCCTGTTCGTCGTGGTCCGCGGCCTGCCCGCGTACGTGCTCGCGCCGCGCGACCTGACCCCGCTCAGCCGCCGCGCCCTGACGGTGTACTCGGCGACCTGCCTGCCGCTCGTCGTGGCGATCACCGCGATCGGCGTCGACGACGGCACGCTGGCGCAGAGCGACGCGGCGGCCCTGGTCGGCGCCGCGATGATCTCGGTCCTCGTCTTCCCCCTCGTCGGCATGCGGCTGCGCGCCCGCGCCCGCGGCACGGACCCCGCACTGCCGCGCGGCACGGGGGCCACGGAGTCCTGGTGACGGATCAGCCGGCGCTGCGCGGCAGGTCCCACACGACGCGGCGCTCGCGCGGCCCGCGCAGCAGCCCCCGGGTCTGTGAGGTGAGCGCGGCCAGCGCGTTGATGGTCCAGTGGGCCAGCGGATACAGGGGCAGGAGCAGACAGGCGTAGAGGAGGCGCGGGTCGAGGCGGAACTCCACGGCGACGGCGACGGCGATCTGCAGCATCGCGACGACGGCGATCCCGACGCCCCAGGCGATCATCCAGCGGAACTTCGTGTCGCCCGGGTGCCCGATCCAGTGGACGACGCCCCACACGGTGGCCGCCAGCATGGTCAGCACCCACACGTAGGAGAGCAGGGCCTCCACGGCGATCGGCCACATGGCCCGGTGGCGCGGGCGGGCGACCGTGCGGCCGTGGGTGCGCAGCACCTCGCCCTGGCCGCGGGCCCAGCGGGTGCGCTGGGCCCAGATGCCGCGGAGCGTGTGCGGGACCTGCATGCCGACGAGGGCGTGCGGGGCGAAGCCCGTCAGATGGCCGGCCTCCAGGAGCCGCCAGGTGAGCTCGATGTCCTCGGTGGCCATCGTCGGGTCGTAGCCGCCGACCTCGAGCACGGCGTCGCGGCGGAACAGCCCGAGGACGCCCGCCACGGTCCCGACCCGTCCGGCCAGGGCGTGCGTGCGCCGCATGAGGCCGATCAGGGAGGCCGTCTCCAGCATCTGCATGGTGGCGAGGACGCTTCCGCGGTTGGTGACGCGCGGGCTGCCGGCGACGGCCGCGTAGCGCGGGGAGCGCAGGATCCGGGCGACCAGGTGCTGGACGGCGTCGGGGTGCAGGTGGGTGTCCGCGTCGGTGACGAGCACGAGGGCGTGGCGGGCGCGCCGCATACCGTCGTTGAGGCGGTCGGCCTTGCCGACGTTGACGCCGTCGTCGACGACGCAGACGCGCGGGTCGTCGCCCGCGGCGGCCCGCGCGGCGGCGACCGTGCCGTCCTTCGAGCCGTCGTTGAGGACGAGGATCTCCAGCTCGGGGTAGTCGACGGCACGCAGGGCGCGGACGCAGCGGGCGACGACCTGTTCCTCGTTGTAGGCGGGGACGAGGACGGTCACGCCCGGCCAGCCGCCCTCGGGCACGGTCGGCGCGGGCTTCTCGTCCAGGAGCCGGAAGGCGGCCCCGCCGGCCATCCAGGCGGCGCCGGTCACGACCGGGTAGAACGCGAGGAAGAGGAGCAGCACGTCAAGGACGCTCACGGCGTTCCTCCCGGCGTCTGGAGGCGGTGGCGAGGACGAGCGCGATCCCGAAGACGCACCACGAGACCACGACGGCGAGCAGCAGGTGGCGCAGGATGGCCGAGTGCCCGAGCAGCACGACCGCGAGGATCCCGGCCGCGAGCCAGACGACGGCACCGAGCAGGAACGCGAGCACCCGGCGGTCGCGGGTGGCGGGCCGGGTCGGCTCGAACCGGATGCCGTGCATGGAGGCAGTCCCTTTCGGGCGGCACGCGCCGACGCGGAACACGCGCGGCACACTCCGGCCACCTTAGGGCGGGGTTTGTCGGGTCTGCACGTTGTGTGCCGCCGGCCGCCCGGCGGCCGGGTCCCCGGGTCAGCCGCGCAGGGCCGAGGCGAGGATGCCGGGCAGCCGCCGGGCGCCGCCGCGTGCCGTGTACGTGGTCAGGCGGCGCATCGTCGCCCGGCCGGTGCGGTTCGTGACGTAGTACGGCGGCCGCGGTGACAGGGACGGGGAGCCCGTGACCAGGCCGCGGGGCGCGGGGGCGAACGGGGCGCGCAGCACGGTCTTCTCCACGTCCTCCAGCTGGAAGGCGTTGTGCACGAAGCCGATGCCGCTGCCGATGGCCGCGGGGGTGTGGCCGGGGTGGGCGCCCCAGGGTGTGTAGCCGAGCAGGAAGCCGAACGCCGACCAGCAGTTGACGCCGAGCGTGCCGTAGCGCAGACCGGCGATCGCCTCGTCGACCGCAGCCCGGTGCGCGCTCTCGGTGCGGGGGTGGACCAGGAGCGTCGCGCCGAGGGTGCCGGGCAGCCGGTCGTCGGCGAACTCCGTGGCCGCGCGCAGGAAGCCGGGGGCGTCACCGCCCGGCAGGCGGACGACGCCGAGCGCACCGGCGAACACCTCGACGGTGACCATCGGGTCGTCCGGGTCGCGGACGTCCGGGACCAGGATCCGGCAGCCGTCCTCGCCGTACGTCTCGGCGTCCGGGTGGGTGCCGGCCGTCGCGGCGATCCGTTCGGCGGCGCCCGGGTAGTAGGCGTCGCGCTGCGGCAGCGCGCGCAGCACCCGGCGGACCTCGGTGAGCAGCCGTTCGGTGCCGTCCCAGTCCCGGGGCACGAGCAGGAGCTGTGTGGCGACGCAGTTGTGCCCGGAGTTGTTGAGCTTGCTGGTGACGATGTGTTCCGCCTGGAAACGGAAGTCGGCCGCACTCCACGGTCCGGGCGTCACGATGCAGGGGCTCACTCCGCCCAGTTCGCTCGTGAACGGCTTCGTGTTGAGCGGAATGCCGGCCGCCCGGCGCCGGTCCGCCCGCTCGTCCGTGCCCCACACGATCGCGTCGTGGGTGCGCTCGCTGCCGGTGACGTGAATGCTGTCGATGCCGTCGTGCCCGGTGAGGTACGCGCCCTCCGCCGCTCCGCCGTCCACGAACCGCACCCAGCCGCGCTCCACGAACTCGGCGAACACGGCCTCGAAATGGGGGCGCAGGAACGCGTTGACCGGGTTCGTCTTGGCGAGCACGACCTGCCCCTCGGCGTACAGCTTGTGCAGGACGTCGAGCGGGGTGATCGCCGCGACGTTGCCCGCTCCGAGCACGAGCGCGACACCGCTCGCCCCCGGCCGGCCCCGGTACTCCCCGGCCGCGCGGGCCAGCACCTGCTCGCGGGTGGTGCCGGGCAGCATCCGCACCTCGGCGCGGAAGCCGTTCAGGAGCAGCCGGTCGGTGCCGGTGGCCGGGAAGACGTCGACGACGGTGCGTCCGTGGCGGGTGCGCACGGCCCGCTCCGGGACGGGGGAGCGGCCGGCCGCGATGCGGCGCAGCACGTGCAGCGTGGCGCGGACGCTCTGGGCCAGCGCCCAGGGCGCGGTCACCCAGTCCTCGGCGGC
>NZ_WWIA01000847.1 GCF_009870065.1 Streptomyces sp. SID5785
GAACCCGGAAGCTAAGCCTCACAGCGCCGATGGTACTGCAGGGGGGACCCTGTGGGAGAGTAGGACGCCGCCGAACTATTTTTGATAGATGGGAAAGCCCGGACCGGGTATACGGTCCGGGCTTTTCTGCGTTTCAGGGGTTTCTGACGGGCGCGCTGCCTCGGCCTTCCTTATGGCCGCTCAGTTCCGCGTCCAGCGTCTCCTGGGCCACCCGCATCGCATCCGCGTACACCGGGGTCCGGAGGCGCTTCCACATCTCGTCCTCGCTCACGTCCTCGACGCGGCTGACCACCCACCAGATGTTGCCGAACGGGTCCTTGATCCGGCCCCCGCGCTGACCGAAGGCGTCGTCCACCAGTTCCGTGACGACCTGCCCGCCGGCCGCGAGGGCCCGGGAGAACGTGTCGTCCGCGTCGGGGACGAAGACGCGCAGCAGGCTCGGCATGACGGGCCATTCCGCGCGCCGGTCGAAGGCGAGCACGACCGTGTCGCCGACGCGGATCTCGCCGTGTCCGACCAGGCCGTCCTCCGTGACCACACGGGCCAGTTCCTCGCCGGCGAAGGCCTGCGCGACAAAGTCGAGAAAGGCGCCGGTGTCGTCCGTGACGACCCAGGGGGCGACGGTGGTGTATCCCGCGGGTGTGACGGCGTTCTGTTCGGACATCGCTGACGGTCCCTTCGTCGCTGCTGCTTCTGTGCGGCCCGCGTCTGCGTGGCGTGTGTCTGCGCGGCGTGCGTGAGCGACGGTAAGCGCGATGTAGGTCAGATGCTGTCCGCTTGGCGCTTGCGGCGAATGGGCTCCGGTGATCAGCCGACGGGTCGAGCGGCGACGGCGGCCTCGGCGGTGCGGTCCGCCAGGTCCTGCGCGTCTGCTGCCGGGTAGCCGGAGGAGGAGAGGACGGCGACGACGGCCGCGCGCCCGGCTTCCTCGGCCGGCAGGGCGCCCTCGTTCACCGCTTCCATCAGGCCGAACAGGACCTGTTCGTGGACGTGCGCGAGCGCTTCGGACGGGAGGGGTGAGGTGAACCTGCCCTGTTCCAGGCCCTGTTGGATGAGGCGTGCGCAGGCTGCGCGGACCGGTGAGAGGCGGGCGCGGATGCCTTCCATCGTGACGCTGCGCTGGGCGAGGTGGACCAGGAGGCGGTACCGGTCGGCGATGGGCCAGACGGCCAGGATCGAGCGGGCCACGGCCTCCGCCGGGTCCTCGACGCCGTCGCGTCCGGCGAGGTGTGCGGCGGCGACCGCCTGTGCCGCGTCGTCGACCAGCGCGCCCACGAGCGCGTCCCGGCTCGGGAAATGCCCGTAGACCGTGCGGCGCACGACGCCGGCGGCGCGGGCGATCTGGTCCATGGAGGCCTCGGGGTCGCGCAGCAGCTCGGCGAGCGCGACGTCGAGGATGCGGCGGCGGTTGGCGTCGGCTCTCACGGAAGTCACGCCGTTCATTGTGCCTCGACCGTTTTGCACACTGCTGTGCAGGCGCGTAGATTGCACAGCAGTGTGTAATTGCACAAGCGTGTGCAAGGCCTGGGGTGACGTGTGCCCCGGTGTCGTTTCCTGCTCCCGGGAGGGTCTCCGCGTCATGCGCCTCGTCATGAACGAGCCGGTCGAATCGATGGACCGGCCGTACGCCCGCCGCTGGTGGGCGCTGCTCGTGCTCTGCCTGAGCCTGTTGATCATCGTGATGGCCAACACGGCGCTGACCGTCGCGGCGCCCGACATGACCCAGGACCTCGGGCTCTCGAGCGCCGATCTGCAGTGGGTCATCGACGGCTACACCGTGCCGTACGCGGCGCTGATGCTGCTGCTCGGTGCGATCGGCGACAAGTACAGCCGGCGCGGGGCGCTGATCCTCGGCCTGCTCGTGTTCGGCGGGGGCGCGGTCGCGGGCTCGCTCGTGGGCAGTTCGACCGGGGTGATCGCCGCCCGCGCCGTGATGGGCGTCGGGGCCGCGATGATCATGCCGGCCACGCTGTCGCTGCTCGCCGCTACGTTCCCGCGCGCCGAGCGGGCCAAGGCGATCGTGCTGTGGACCGCGACCGCGGGGCTCGCCATCGCGGCCGGGCCGCTCGTCGCGGGTGCGCTGTTGCGCGACCACGGCTGGGCCTCGACCTTCCTGATCAACGTGCCCGTGGCCGCCGTGGCGATCGTCGGCGCCCTCGTCCTCGTCCCGCCGTCCAAGGCGGCGCACCGCCACCGCATCGACTACGTCGGCGGCCTGCTGTCCGTCGTCTGGGTCGGCGCGCTCGTCTACATGATCATCGAGGGGCCGCACTTCGGATGGGGCGTGAAGGCGGTCGGCGCCGCCGTCGTCGCCGGGGTCGCCCTGGTCGCGTTCGTGCTGTGGGAGCTGCGGCATCCGCGGCCGGTGCTCGACGTACGGCGCTTCACCCGGCGCGGGTTCGCGGGGTCGAACCTGGCGGTGGCGCTGTTCTTCCTGGCCGTCTTCGGCGCGTTCTACTACCTGACTCAGCACCTCCAGTTCGTACTCGGGTACGACGCCCTGGAGACCGGCGTACGGATGCTGCCGCTGGCCGGGGCCGTGTTCGTCGGGTCCGCGCTCACCGGGTACCTCACGCCGCGGCTCGGCATGAAGATCACGGTGACCGCGGGGATGGTCGGCGGGACCGCGGCTCTCGCGCTGCTGACGCGGGTGGACGCCGCTTCCACGTACGGGGACTTCGTGCTGCCGCTCGTGATGCTCGGGCTCGCGATCGGACTGGCCCTGTCGCCCTGCACGGACGCGATCATGGGGGCGTTCCCCGAGTCGGAGCTGGGGGTGGGCGGCGCCGTCAACGACACGTCGCTCGAGCTCGGCGGGTCGCTCGGCATCGCCATCCTGGGTTCCGTGCTCGCCGGCTCGTACGGTTCGCATCTCGCGGACGCCACGTCCGGGACGAAGCTGCCGGGGGACGCGCTCGCCACGGCGCAGGACTCGGTGGGCGCCGGGTACGCGGTCGCGCAGCAGATCGGGGCGCAGGCCCAGCAGCTCGCGGGGCGGGCGGCCGGTGCCGGTGACCCGCAGCAGGCCGCGCAGCTCAAGGCGCAGGCGGGCCAACTGGCGGACGGCGCGCGACAGATGGCGGACGCGGTCGGGTCCTCGTTCGCGTCCGCGGTGGCGCACACGAGTGTCGTCGGAGCGGTGATCCTGGGCGTGGGCACGCTGCTGGTGGGCGTGCTGCTGCCCCGGAAGCAGCAGGGGACGCCTGCGCCGGAGGAGAAGGCCGAGACAGCCGAGCGCGCCGAGACGGCCGAGGCGTCCGAGACGACCGAGACGGACGCGACGGCTGACGGGTCGGTGCACGCCGGACAGGGCTGAGGGCGCGGGGCGGCCGGGTCGTGCCGGGGTGAGGGGGCCGCCCAGGTCCCCGAGGTCGCGAACCGGGGTCGTTGTCAGTGGGGCGGCCTACTGTGGCGGTACGTGAGGACGACGACGGACGACCAGGAGGACGGCACCATGACGACACTGCCCGACCGGCCCGGCACGGCCCTGCTCGTGATCGATGTGCAGAACGGGGTGGTGGACGGCACCCCCAGGCGCGACGAGGTGATCGCGAATGTCGGCGCGCTCGTCGACAGAGCCCGCGGCGAGGACGTCCCGGTGATCTGGGTGCAGCACTCCGACGACGGCGGCCTGAAGGAAGGCAGCGAGGCATGGCAGTACGTGTCCGAGCTGTCGCGGCGCGAGGACGAGCCGCTGGTGCACAAGCGGTACGGCGACTCGTTCGAGGACACCGATCTGGAAGGGCTGCTCGCGGAGCGCGGGGTGGGCCGGCTCGTCGTGAGCGGTGCGCAGAGCGACGTGTGCATCCGCTCGACGCTCCACGGCGGCTTCGTGCGGGGCTACGACGTGACGCTCGTCGGTGACGCGCACACCACCGAGGACCTGACCGAGTTCGGGGCTCCGGCCCCGGAGCAGGTCATCGCGCACACCAATCTCTACTGGAGCTTCCAGAAGGCGCCGGGCCGCACGGCCGGGACCGTGGACACGGCGGAGGTCTCCTTCGGGCCGGCGTGACCCGCCCCGGGCCGGGGAGTCCGAAGGCCGGGGAGTCCGGCGGGCGGGGACCGGCCTAAGGCCGGCGGAGTCCCGGGGATCCGGACAGCCCGGTAGCGGAAGGTCTGGCCTTGACCCCGGCGTCAACGTTTACGGTCGACGTATGCGCATCGGAGAGCTCGCGGACCGCGCCGGGACGACCACGCGGACGCTCAGGTACTACGAGTCGCGGGGACTGCTGCCCGCGCGGCGTGGTGGCAACGGGTACCGGACCTACGACGAGGCGGATCTGCGCGCGCTGCGGCAGATCCGCACGTTGCAGGACTTCGGGTTCGACCTGGAGGAGACCAGGCCGTTCGTGGAGTGTCTGCGGGCCGGGCATCCGGAGGGGGACTCCTGCCCTGCCTCGCTGGCCGTGTACCGGGCCAAGCTCACCGAACTCGACTCCCTGATCGGCGAGTTGAGCGCAGTACGGGAGAAGGTCGGTGCGCAGTTGGCGCGCGCCGAGGAGGCCATGGACGCGCTGGCCGTGGAGGATTCCGCGCCGCGCTGCGAGCTAGGGGAGTGACCGGGATGGCGTTTCGGGACGTGACCGACGCGGACTTCGACGAGCAGGTGCTCAGGTCGGACCGGCCGGTGCTCGTGGAGTTCACCGCCGAGTGGTGCGGTCCGTGCAGGCAGTTGGCGCCGGTGCTGAAGGCCGTCGCCGAGGAGGAGCGTGAGCGGCTCGACGTCGTGGCGATCGACGTGGACGCCAACCCGGACACCGCGGTGAAGTACGGGGTGCTGTCGATGCCGACGCTCATGGTCTTCCAGGGCGGCGAGCCGGTGTGGTCGCGGGTCGGCGCCCGGCCGAAGCGGCGGCTGCTCGAGGAATTGGGGGAGGCCCTCTGAGAGGCTCTCCGGCGCATTGGTCGCCGGTTGGAATTCTGCCCCGCCCGGGGTATATTCGGTGTTTCTGTGTGCCCACAGAAAAGGCCCCTCACCGGGGCCCAATAAACACACCGTACCGGGCAGGGAGCAGTTTTGTCAAGCCGGGAATCCGCCGCATCGCAGAAAGAACTGCAAAAGGAACAGGAATTCATCGACCGTCTCTACGCGCGCGTCGACGAACTGCGCGGGGAGGCCGCTGACTCGGTCAAGGACGCCATCACCCCGGTGGGAACGGGGCAGCAGGCCCGGCTCGAGCGCGACCTCCTGGTCGTGGAGCGGTCCGGGCTGCTCGCCGCCCTGAATGCCGTCGAGGGCTCGCTCGCCTTCGGCCGCATCGATCTCAAGGGCGGCACCACGCACCACATCGGCCGCATCGGAATTCGCGCCGACGACGCCGAACTCACCCCGATCCTGATCGACTGGCGCGCGCCCGTCGCCCGGCCTTTCTATCTCGCGACCGGGCACACCCCGATGGGCCTGCGCCGCCGCCGGCATCTCACGCTCGACGGCCGCACCGTGACCGAACTGCACGACGAGATCCTCGACCTCGACGACGCCGAGCGGACCGGCCACGAGGACCCCACCGGTGACGCCGTGCTGCTCGCCGCGCTCAACACCGCCCGCACCGGCCGCATGGCCGACATCGTGCAGACGATCCAGGCCGAGCAGGACCGGATCATCCGCCACGCCCATCAGGGCGTGCTCGTCGTCGAGGGCGGCCCCGGCACCGGGAAGACGGCCGTCGCGCTGCACCGCGCCGCGTTCCTGCTCTACGAGCACCGGGAGCTGCTGGCCAAGCGCGCGGTGCTGATCGTCGGCCCCAACCCGGCGTTCCTGAAGTACATCAGCGAGGTGCTGCCCGCGCTCGGCGAGACCGGCGTCCTGCTGTCCACCGTCGCCGAGCTGTTCCCCGGCGTCCACGCGACCGGCACCGACAGCCCGCGGGCCGCCGCCGTGAAGGGCTCCGCCGCGATGGCCGAGGCGCTGGCGGGCGCCGTCGCCGACCGGCAGGACCTGCCCATGCCGGGCGCCCCGATCGTCGTCCCGCACGACGACGGCGACCTGATCCTCGACTGGGAGATCGCGTACGAGGCCCGGCAGGCGGCCCGCGACACGAAGCTGCCGCACAACCTGGCCCGGCCGCACTTCGCGTTCCGGATCATCGACGCGCTCACCGCCCAGCTCACCGAGCGGATCGGCGCGGACCCCTACGGCGGCCCGAACTTCCTCGGCCCCGACGACATCGCCCAGCTCGGCAAGGCCGTCGCGGCGAGCCCCGACGTGCACACCGCGATCGACACCCTGTGGCCGCAGCTCACCCCGGAGGCCTTCCTCACCGGCTATCTGGCCGAGCCCTCCCACCTCCCGGACGCGGACGCCGCCGCGATCCGCCGGACCCCCGCCGCCGGGGAGCAGCCCTGGACACCGGCCGACGTGCCGCTGCTCGACGAGGCCGCCGAGCTGCTCGGCCACGACGACAGCGCCGAGCGGGCGGCGGCCGAGGCGGCCCGCCAGGAGCGGATCGCGTACGCGCAGGGCGTCCTCGACCTGTCCAAGGGCTCGGAGACCTACGAGTTCGAGGACGAGGACGAGTCGGAGGTGCTGGCCGCGCACGACGTCGTCGACGCCGACCGGGTCGCCGACTGGTACGAGGAGGAGGACCACCGCAGCGCCGCGGAGCGGGCCGCCGCCGACCGCACCTGGGCGTTCGGACACATCATCGTCGACGAGGCGCAGGAGCTCAGCCCGATGGCCTGGCGGCTGCTCATGCGGCGCTCGCCGACCCGCTCGATGACCCTCGTCGGCGACCCCGCGCAGACGTCCGAGGAGGCCGGGGTCGGATCCTGGGCGAAGATCCTTGCGCCGTACGTCGAGGACCGGTACGAGCACACCCGGCTCGGGGTCAACTACCGTACGCCGTCCGAGATCATGGAGCTCGCGGCGGCCGTGCTGCGCACCGAGCACCCCGGGTACGAGCCGCCGTCGTCCGTGCGGTCCACGGGCGTCGCGCCGTGGGTGCGGCACACCGACGACCTGGCCGGAGCCCTCGCGGGCGCCGTCGCCGAGCTCACCCCGCAGGAGGGGCGCCTCGCGGTGATCGCTCCCCGGGAGCTGCACACGGAGATCGCCGGGAAGCTCGACGGGGTCGTCGCCGGTGCCGAACCCGACCTGACGCGGGGCGTCGTCCTGCTCGACCCGCGCCAGGCGAAGGGGCTCGAGTTCGACTCCGTGCTGGTCGTCGAGCCGGGCCGGTTCGGCACCAGTGACCTGTACGTGGCGCTGACCCGGGCCACGCAGCAGCTCGGGGTGCTGCACCGGCAGGAGCTGCCGGCCGCTCTGGCGGACACGGCGGGGCCGGTGTCGTAGCGGCGGCTCCCTATCGGGGGGCCAGCCACACCGTGGCGAGCGGCGGCAGCGTCAGCGTCAGGGCCGGGTCCGGCTTGAGCGGGGCCGGGTTCGTGACGCCGCTGCCGCCGTACTCCGCCGCGTCGGTGTTGAGGATCTCGTGCCAGGCCGCCGGAGAGGCCGGCAGCGGCTCGGGCAACGGCAGCGCATAGTCGTGGCGGACGACGGGGGAGTAGTTCGTGACGCTGAGCAGGGGCGTGCCGTCGGCGGCGTGGCGGAGGAAGGCGAAGACGTTGTCGTCGGCGGCGTCGCTGCGTACCCAGGTGAAGCCGGACGGGTCGGTGTCCCGTTCCCAGAGTGCGGGGCTGGCGCGGTAGAGGTTGTTGAGTTCGCGGACGAGGTCGCGTATGCCGGTGTGGTCGGTGGCTGCGCTGTAGTCGGGGTCGAGCAGCTGCCAGTCGGGGCCGTGTGTTTCCGACCATTCGGTGGTCTGGGCGAATTCCTGTCCCATGAAGAGGAGTTGTTTTCCGGGGTGGGCCCACATGTGGGCGAGGTAGGCGCGCAGGGTGGCGCGTTGTTGCCACCAGTCGCCGGGCATTTT
>NZ_WWIA01000848.1 GCF_009870065.1 Streptomyces sp. SID5785
TCGAAGGGCAGGGGGGTGCCGGGCGGGTCGGGCACGTACCGCGCGATGTCGTGGTCCGCGCAGACCACGCGGTGGCGCAGCGACTCGGCGAGCGGGCGCGCCAGGTTCCGGGGGACCGGGGTGACCAGCCCGATCCAGTGGCTGGACAGGCCGGGCGAGAGCATCGGCACGGAGACGATCATGCGGTGCGGAAGCTCGGCGGCCACGGCGTAGCGCTGCATCATCTCGCGGTAGTCCATGACGTCGGGCCCGCCGATGTCGAAGGCACGGGACACGTCGGCCGGCAGGGACGCGCAGCCCACGAGGTAGCGCAGCGCGTCGGCGATCGCCACCGGCTGGACCCGGGTGCGCACCCAGCGCGGGGTCACCATGACGGGCAGCCGCTCGGTCAGGTAGCGCAGCATCTCGAACGAGGCCGAGCCGGACCCGATGACGACGGCCGCCCGCAGCACGGCGGTCGGCACCCCGGAGTCCAGCAGGATGCGGCCCACCTCGTCGCGCGAGCGCAGATGCGGGGACAGCTCGGCCGGGGGCACGTCGCGCGGGGTCAGGCCGCCCAGGTACACCAGCCGGCGCACGCCCGCCGCCCGGGACGCGGCCGCGAAGATCCGCGCCGCCTCGCGGTCGGTGTCCTCGAAGTCCTTGCCGCCGGTCATGGCGTGCACGAGGTAGTAGGCGACGTCCACCCCGTCGAGCGCCCGCGCGACGGACTCCGCGTCGAGGACGTCGCCCCGCACGGTCTCCACGTCGTCCGCCCAGTCGAAGTCCCGCAGCCGCTCCGGCCAGCGTGCCATGCACCGTACGCGGTAGCCCTGTTCGAGCAGCTCGGGCACGAGCCGCCCGCCGATGTATCCGCTCGCGCCCGTCACCAGGCAGAGCGGGGCGTCGCCGGAACCGTCCGTGCCGTCCGCCGGCGGATGCGCCGGCCGTTTCGCGTCCATGCTCTACCTGTGCCCCGGCCGGGGCCTTCGGCAGGCCGCTGGACGAGTGGCGGCCCGGCTCCGCCCCGCCTACCCGAAGGGGTGGACGCCGGTGGAGCCCCGGTCGGTGTAGAGGGCCAGGGCGCCGATCGCGACGCCGAGGCCGTCGCAGAGCACCATCAGGCGCCCGGCGAACGTGCGCTCCTCGCCGTCCGCGCACAGCACCGGCAGGTCGGCGGCGAGGTCCCGCACCCGGGGCTCGCGCATCGCACGGTCGAAGCCGGCCCAGTGCGCCTCCCGCAGCCGCTCCGGCACGATCAGGTCCACACGGCGGCCCAGCGCCCCGGCGGCCGCATGCCCGAACAGCCGCTCGCTGCCCGCGTTCCAGTGGGTGATGACGCCGCCGGTGTCCGCGACCACGACCGCCTGGCCGAACTCCGCGTGCCACTCCTGTGAGGTGCTCATACCGGAAGCAACGACGCTCCGGCGGCCTGGACACCCGTGCACCGCGCCCGGCGGCGGCCCGCCCCGGACAGCGGTGCGGGCCACCCGGCCGGACCGTACCGTGGCTCTCGGGACGGTGGGGCCGGGCGACCCGCGTGCCGGAAATGGTGCGTGCACCTCACCCGCGCTGCGCAATAGCGCGTATCCGGACGTGCGGGTCAACGAAGCAAGATCAGGTGTGTTGCGGCGCGCGGGGCGCACATTGACGGCGTGCCACGCATCCTCACGCGCTGCGCACCGCTCCTTCACGACCCGGCCGTCTCCCGTCGGGCCCGCGGCAGCCGGGCCACCCCCACGCGACCGTCGGGGAACATCGAGGCGAGCTGCCGGTCCTGGATCCGTGCCCCGCGTTCCTCGAGCCGCCGCCGCCCGCCCGGCACGCGGCCGAGCACCCGGTAGCGGACCGTGTTGCCGGCCAGCGAGAGGACCGGCGCCCACGGCAGCCTGCGGCGCAGCCCCAGGTCCCGCATGCCGTCGCCGCCGACGAACACCCCGAGCAGACTGGCCTGGCGGGCCCGCTCGTAGCGCCGGTGCACCTGCTGCACGACGGGGCTGCGATGCCCGAAGTCGCGCTCGGCCTGGGCGTCCAGGGTCCGGCGGGCCAGGTCCCGGCCCGCCTGCGTCTGCCCGGCGGCGGCCAGCAGCACGTGGTAGTTGAACCGGTGCCGCTCCCGCTCGTCGTCGGTCAGCCAGCGCGGGGCCACCCCCATCAACAGGCCGATGTACCGCCACAGGTGCATCAGGTCGTCGCGCTGGCCGCGGGTCAGCGGCACGCCCAGGCCGAGACAGCCCACGATGACGGTGCCGTCGAACAGCCCGAGCGTGCCCGCCTGGTCCGACTCGTTGACCGGGCGGCCCCAGCGCTCCGTGTCCCAGGCCGCCTCGAACCGCGCGTCGACCAGGGCGTGCATGGCGCGCACATGGACGGTGAGCCGCCAGCCCTCCGCGCCGGGGCGCAGTCCGCCCGGCCGGGTCACGGCGTTGGCCCACTTCGTGGTCTCGCCGAGCCGGCGCAGCGCCGCCCCGCCGGACAGGCCTCCGGTCAGCACGAGCAGATCGGGCGGGCCGCCGAAGCGGTAACCGCCGATCAGGGAGAGGAGGGCGAGCACGTCGGCCGCGTTGCGGCCCAGGTAGCGGTAGGCGGCGGCGCCGCGTTCGATCCGGTCCCAGTCGACCCACTCCGGCACGGTCGTCGCGTGGTCGAGCAGCGCCCGGAGCGCCGGCGGGAGATCGCGCGGCACGTCGGGTGCCGCCGCGAGCGCCCGACCGATCTGACGGTGCGTCACGCATTCCGGGTCGCCCGCGGGCCGGAGTGTCGCCGCCGCGAGCGCCGCGCCCAACTCGTCGCGGCGCAGCAGCCCTTCGCCGAGCTGCGTCATGAGTTCCTCGTCGACGTCCCGGTCGATCCCGGTGAGGAGGACGAGGGGCCTGGAGATCTTCCGCCCTCGTTCCTCGGCCTCCCGGAAGCGGCGCGGGAAGCGTTGTGTGCCACGGACCTCGCTGATCTGTGTCATGAAATCCGTTGTAACGCGAATAATTACTCGCATACAATTCGCGTTCATGCGGAAAGAACCCCGGCAGGAGCGGTCGCGCCGGATGGTCGAGCGCATCGTCACGGCGGGCCGCACGGTGCTGGCCCGCGACGGGTACGCGCGCTTCGTGACCACGCGGGTCGCCGACGAGGCGGGGATCAGCCCGGGCTCGCTCTACCAGTACTTCCGCAACAAGGACGAGCTGCTGACCGTCCTCATGGAGCGTTACTGGGCGGAGACCGGCGACCGTGTCACGGCCGCGCTCGCCGACCGGCTCACCGCACCGCCGGGCCGGCTCGTCCCCGACGCGGTGGAGGCGCTCCTGCGCGCGCTGGAGCACGACTCGCAACTGCTTCGCGTTGTGACCGAGGAAGTGCCCCGCCGCTACAGCGAAGTTCACCTGCACGCGCTGCGCCGCCGCATCCAGGACCTGGGCTCCGCCTACCTCGCGGGCCGCACCCCGGGGGAGCGCAGCGGGTCGACGCGCTCGTGGGTTCTCGTCGCGGCGCTGGAGGCGCTCAGTGTCCGCTGGGTCCTGGAACAGCCCGGGATCACCCGGGACGAACTGGTCCGGGAGCTGACCGTCCTCGTGGCCCACTACGTGGGCGGCGCCGACCCGCGCGAGTCCCTCGGATATTAGTCGGTTATTAGTCGCACGAGGCCTCTTGACCCTCCCCGAAAACCGGCGGCAGAGTGAGGGCTAATCCGCATTAGCACAGCAGCAACGGCATGCGGGACCCGACTAATACGCATTAGCGCAAGGGGTTGATCATGGCGGAAAAGACACCGTCCAGGTCGCGGCGCGGACGTCCGCGGCAGGCCGAGGTGGCGCGGCTCGCCGGTGTCTCGCAGACCACGGTCTCCCTGGTCCTCGGCGGCAACAAGCAGGGGATCGCGCTGCACGAGGAGACGCGCGCCCGGGTGCTCGACGCCGCCCGAAGCCTCGGCTACGTCCCCGACCCGGCGGCCAGGCGGCTGGCGGCCGCGCGCAACAACCTGCTGGGCGTCTTCAGCTTCACCGCCACCTTCCCCACCGCCGTGGAGCACTCGTACTACCCGTTCCTCGTCGGCGTCGAGCAGGAGGCCGCCGCACAGGGGCTCGACCTCGTGCTGTTCACCGGCTCGAGCCCCGGCGGGGCGCAGGCCGGGGAGCCCGGCGCGCTCGACCGGGTCCGGCTCGCGGACGGCTGCCTGTTCCTCGGACGGCACGTCCCCGACGACCAGTTGGGCCGCCTCGTCACCGACGGGTACCCGGCCGTGCACATCGGCCGGCGCGACGAGCCCGCGGGACTCGCCTGGGTCGGCGCCGACTACGTGGCGGCGAGCGCCGAGGTCGTGCGCCATCTGACCGGGCTCGGCCACCACCGCGTCGTCCTCGTCCGCGAGGACGACGATGCACCCGCCTCCACCGACCGCGAGCGCGGCTTCCGCTCCGCGCTCGGCGAGGGCGGAGCCCCCCGCGCGGGGGACGACCCCGAGCTCGTCGTCCGCACCGCCCACCCGGCCCGGGACATCACGGCCGACTGGGTGCGCGACCGGCTCGCCGCCGGTGTCACCGCGTTCGTCGCCGAGGAGACCGACACCGGGGCCGCCTGGCGCGCGCTGTGCGCCGCGGTGACCGCCGCCGGGCTCCAGGCGCCCCGCGATCTGTCGCTCGCCCTGCTCGGGTCGCCGCCCGCCGACCTCGCGGGCGATCCCGCACCGACCGGCTTCGACGTGCCCCGCGCCGCCCTGGGCGCGGCCGCCGTCCGC
>NZ_WWIA01000849.1 GCF_009870065.1 Streptomyces sp. SID5785
CTCTCGGGCTTTCCTCCGGGCGCTTCCCTTCGGTCTTGCGTTTCCGACTCTATCAGACCGTTTCACCGGCCGATTTCCTCGGAATTTCGATTTGCCTACGGGGAATCGCTTTCGCTTTTCCCTTTCGGCGAGATCGAACTCTACCAGTCTTTTCGCGGCCCTCTGACCACCCGTCTGCGAACAGGCGGGGGCAGTGGTCTAGTCCAGTGGTCTAGACAAGGGCTAAGCTTCGGTTCGGTAGATGCTGCCAGGAGGCGGCGCTCTCAAGGGCGACGTGTGCTCCCAGGCAGGAGTACGAAGGTACACGGGCGGTTGGGTTCGGCGCAAATCCTTTGCGTCGTACCGCTACGACTGCCAACCGGGAGCTCTCGTGCGGAACCCGGACTTTTTATGACTTACGCTCTTGAACAGTACGCCGTCCGGCACAGGCAGTGACGGCCACGACCTTGAATCTCCACGCCTGGGAGGCTTGCCATGACCAGTGTGACGTCCCCTCTTGCAGGACGCGCCATCGGGCTGTCCGCTGTTCCCGACCCGGTGTTCTCCGGCGCGATGGTCGGTCCCGGTACCGCCATCGACCCCGCGCGCGAGCCCTCCGAGGCTGTCGCACCTGTCAGCGGCATCGTCGTGTCCCTCCACCCCCACGCCTTCGTCGTCGTGGACGAGGAGGGGCACGGCGTGCTGACGCACCTGGGCATCGACACCGTCCAGCTCAACGGCGAGGGCTTCGAGCTCCTCGTGAACAAGGGTGACACCGTGCAGCGCGGCCAGTCCGTGGTTCGCTGGGACCCGGCCGCCGTCGAGGCAGCGGGCAAGTCGCCGGTGTGCCCGGTCGTCGCTCTCGAGGCGACCGCGGAGTCCCTGTCCGAGGTCGTCGAGGACGGCGACCTCAAGGCTGGTGACGCGCTGTTCGGCTGGAAGTGACAACGACGTCACTGACGGCCGGCAGAACAAACCACCGCGGCGGCTCGGTCCGCCGCGCTATCGGAGACGGGTGAAATGGAGACAACGCTGCGAGGCGTCGGCGTGAGCCACGGGGTTGCGGTCGGCGAGGTCCGGCACATGGGGACGGCCGTGCTCGAACCGCCGGCCAAGCAGATCCCCGCGGAAGAGGCCGAGCGCGAGCAGGGGCGTGCCCGCCAGGCCGTCGAGGCGGTGGCCGCCGACCTGATGGCGCGCGGCAACCTCGCCGGTGGCGAGGCGCAGGCGGTGCTCGAGGCGCAGGCCATGATCGCGCAGGACCCGGAGCTGATCGCCGACGTCGACCGTCGGATCGCGGTCGGCAGCACGGCGGAGCGCGGGATCTACGACGCGTTCTCGCACTACCGCGAGCTGCTGGCGGGCGCCGGTGAGTACATGGCCGGCCGCGTGGCCGACCTGGACGACGTCCGGAACCGGATCGTGGCGCGACTGCTCGGGGTCCCGATGCCCGGCGTGCCGGACAGTGACGAGCCGTACGTGCTGATCGCCCGTGACCTGGCGCCGGCCGACACCGCGCTGCTCGACCCGGCGCTCGTGCTCGGCTTCGTCACCGAGGAGGGCGGTCCGACCAGTCACAGCGCGATCCTCGCCCGCGCTCTCGGGGTGCCGGCGATCGTCGCGCTGCCGGGTGCCGGTGAGCTGGCGGAGGGCACCGTGGTCGCGGTGGACGGCAGCACCGGTGAGATCTTCGTGAACCCGAGCGCCGAGAAGCGCGCGGCGCTCGAGGCCTCGGCCGCGGAGCGCAAGGCGGCGCTGGCCGCGTCGACGGGGCCGGGTGCCACGTCGGACGGTCACAAGGTGCCGCTGCTGGCGAACGTGGGCGGTCCCGCGGACGTGCCCGCCGCCGTCGAGGCGGGCGCGGAGGGCGTCGGCCTGTTCCGCACCGAGTTCCTCTTCCTGGACGACAGCAAGCAGGCGCCGTCCGAGGAGAAGCAGGTCGAGGCGTACCGCAAGGTGCTCGAGGCGTTCCCCGAGGGGCGCGTCGTGGTGCGGGTGCTGGATGCCGGTGCCGACAAGCCGCTGGACTTCCTGACGCCGGCCGACGAGCCGAACCCGGCGCTGGGCGTGCGCGGTCTGCGCTCCCTGCTGGACCACCCGGAGGTGCTGCGCACGCAGCTCACCGCGCTGGCGAAGGCGTCGGAGGGCCTGCCGGTCTACCTCGAGGTCATGGCGCCGATGGTGGCCGACCGTGCGGACGCCAAGGCGTTCGCCGACGCCTGCCGTGCGGCGGGGCTCCAGGCGAAGTTCGGCGCGATGGTGGAGATTCCGTCCGCCGCGCTGCGGGCGCGCTCGGTGCTGCAGGAGGTCGAGTTCCTGTCCCTGGGCACGAACGACCTGGCGCAGTACACGTTCGCGGCCGACCGTCAGGTCGGTGCGGTGTCGCGGCTGCAGGACCCCTGGCAGCCGGCGCTGCTCGACCTGGTCGCGCTGTCCGCCGAGGCGGCGAAGGCCGAGGGCAAGAGCTGTGGTGTCTGCGGTGAGGCCGCGTCGGACCCGCTGCTCGCGTGTGTGCTGACCGGTCTGGGTGTCACCTCCCTGTCGATGGGTGCGGCGTCGATTCCGTACGTGCGGGCGACGCTGGCCAAGTACACGCTGGCGCAGTGCGAGCGCGCCGCGTCGGCCGCGCGGTCCGCCGAGTCGGCGGAAGAGGCGCGCGACGCGGCTCAGGCGGTGCTGTCGGGCGAGTAGTCGCCGGCCGGCCCGTTTCCGTGGGGCGCTCCACCGTTCGGTGGAGCGCCCCACTGCTTTCTCGGCTCAGTGGCAGGAGCGGTCCTCCGGGCCGGCGTCGGCGAGCTGGGGTGCGGTGCAGTAGTCGACGCCGGGCTCGGGTGCGGTCAGGTCACCGGACTCGGTGTCGATGCAGTACGCGTCGAAGACCCGGGCGGCCGGGATGGGTTCCAGTCGCTCGTCCTTGAGGCGCCAGCCGAAGACGCGCTGCTGGCGCCCCGCGGTGGTGCGGGCCACGAGGGCGAACGCGTTCCGGTGGGCGAGGGCCAGGGCGAGCAGGGTGGTCAGCTCCATGGCTTCGACCTCGTCGAGGTCGGCGCTGCCCGGTGCGGTGGCGTCGATGTGGAGGACGGCGTGCAGCGTGCCCTGGTTCGACGGGACGCTGCCGACCCAGTGGTGGGCGCCGCGGCCGACGGCTTCGACGGCGCGGGCGACCAGGTGGGAGGCGCGGGCGAAGGCGGCGCGTCCGATGTCCGCGCCGCATCCGGCGCAGGGGCCGATGTGGGTGAGGGTCGTGGAGGTGTACTGCCAGGTGGCCTGGCGGACGGACTCGTCGACGAGGGCGGGCACGAGGTCGTCGAACGGCTGTCCTTCGTAGGCGACGGCGGGGCCGGTCGCGGCGAGTTCGGCGGTGAAGCGGGTGCGGCTGGTGGGTGCGTCCGGCTCGATGCCCGACTCGGCGCAGAACTCCGCGTACTCCTCGGGGTCGAAGAGGGCGACGCTGGTGTGTCCGCCCTTCGCGGCGAGGGCGGCGAGCAGCTGCTCGACCTG
The DNA here is from genome assembly GCF_009870065.1 of Streptomyces sp. SID5785. Taxonomy (GTDB): domain Bacteria; phylum Actinomycetota; class Actinomycetes; order Streptomycetales; family Streptomycetaceae; genus Streptomyces. The sequence continues at coordinate 3,481 of NZ_WWIA01000849.1, forward strand.
GCGCAGGTACACGGTGTGGTCGTCGAAGGTGAAGCTGCGGTACTTCCGCATCGCGGCGAAGTCCTGCTCGTCGGCCAGCAGGCCGATGGTGCCGGCGATCTCGCGGCGCAGTGCGGTGCGCATGCCCGCGGTCCGGCCGTGCCGGGTGCGCTGGGTGTCCGTCATGATGTCCCCCTGAGTGCATGTGGTCGATCGATGCTCACTCAGCGTAATCGGGGGCACTGACAACGGGTCCGGGCGTCGGCGCGGCCGGTGCGGGCGGCGGGGTCAGGCGCGCTTGCGGGCGATCTCCTCGTAGAACCGGAGCAGTTCGAGGTTGTCGATGGAGCCGGGGTTGACGGCCTTCTCGAGGGGGGTGCCCTGGAGGAGGCGCTTGACGGGTACCTCGATGCGTTTGCCGGTCAGGGTGTGGGGGACGCCGGGGGCTTCGATGATCTCGTCGGGGACGTGGCGCGGGGAGAGCTGTTCGCGGATGGTCCGTTTGATGCGGTCGCGGAGGGCGTCGTCGAGGGTGGCGCCGGGTGCGAGGTGGACGAAGAGCGGCATCCAGTAGCCGCCGTCGGGCAGTTCGAGGCCGATGACGAGGGACTCGCGGATCTCGGGCAGACGCTCCACGGCTTCGTAGATGTCGGCGGAGCCCATGCGGACGCCCTGGCGGTTGAGGGTGGAGTCGGAGCGGCCGTGGATGACGACGGAGCCGCGTGAGGTCAGGGTGATCCAGTCGCCGTGGCGCCAGACGCCGGGGTAGGTGTCGAAGTAGCTGTCGTGGTAGCGGCTGCCGTCGGGGTCGTTCCAGAAGCGGATGGGCATGGAGGGCATGGGGTTGGTGACGACGAGTTCGCCGACCTA
>NZ_WWIA01000850.1 GCF_009870065.1 Streptomyces sp. SID5785
CTGCCCGAGGCGATGCCCGCCCACGGCGCGCTCCTGGCGGGCGACCTCGCCGCGGGCGCCGACCCCGACGACTTCTTCCGTGACCGCGTCGAGGAGGCACAGGCCCTGCGCGCCCGGGTCGTCCTGCTCCGCGACCGGCCGGCCGGCGGCCTCACCGCGGCCCCCGCCGCCCGGGAGCTCGCCCTCTCCCACGACACCGCGATCAGCGAGCTGGAGCCCGAGGAGGGCACCGAACTCGAGACGCTCGCCGAGCTGATCGCCGTCACGGATTTCGCCGCCGTTTACCTGGGCCTCGCCTCCACGGCGTGAAGTAGTCCCGCTCGCCGACCGCCGCCGCACGGAGAAGACACGTTCATGGACCGCCTGACCAACACCGTCCGCCCCTACGCCTGGGGCTCCACCACCGCCATCGCGCACCTCGTCGGCGCCGAGCCGACCGGCGAACCCCAGGCCGAGATGTGGATGGGCGCCCACCCCGGCGCCCCCTCCGGCACCGGCCGCGGCCCGCTGAACGAGGTGATCGACGCCGACCCCGAGCGTGAGCTCGGCGCCGCCGCCGTCGCCCGCTTCGGCCCCCGGCTGCCCTTCCTCCTCAAGCTCCTCGCGGCCGGCGCCCCGCTCTCCCTCCAGGTCCACCCCGACCTGCGCCAGGCCCAGGAGGGCTACGCGGCCGAGGAGCGCGCCGGCGTCCCGATCGACGCCCCGCACCGCAACTACAAGGACGCCAACCACAAGCCCGAACTCATCTGCGCCCTCACCGAGTTCGACGGCCTGTGCGGCTTCCGCACCCCCGAGGACGCCGCCCGCCTCCTCGAGGGCCTCGGCGTCGACAGCCTCAAGCCCTACGCCGACCTGCTGCGCGCTCACCCGGAAGAGGCCGCCCTGCGCGAGGTCCTCACCGCGGTCCTCGGCGCCGACCCCGCCGAGATGGCGCACACGGTCACCGAGGCCACCGCCGCCGCCCAGCGCCTCGGCGGCGACTACGCGCCCTACGCGGGCATCGCCCACCACTACCCGGGCGACCCGGGCGTCATCGCGGCCATGCTGCTCAACTTCGTCAGGCTGCAGCCCGGCGAGGCACTCTTCCTCGGCGCCGGCGTCCCGCACGCGTACCTGGACGGTCTCGGCGTCGAGATCATGGCCAACTCGGACAACGTGCTGCGCTGCGGACTGACCCCCAAGCACGTCGACGTCCCCGAACTCCTGCGGATCGTCCGCTTCGAGGCCACCGACCCGGGCGTGCTGCGCCCCGAGGCCTCCCCGGACGGCGAGGAGGTCTACGACACCCCCATCGACGAGTTCCGCCTCTCCCGCTTCGTCCTGCCCGCGAGCAGCGGCCGCCACGACCTCACCGCGCCCACACCGCAGATCCTGCTCTGCACGGCCGGCACGGTCCGCGCGGGCGAACTCGAACTGACGCCCGGCCAGTCCGCGTTCGTCCCGGCGGGCGAGAAGGCCGAAGTGTCCGGTACCGGCACGATTTTCCGGGCGACGGTTGTGGCCTGACATCCGTCCCGGGCGTCCCGTGCTGCAACAATGACCCACCGCAAAGGGCAAGCAAAGCAGCGCCTCCTGCCTCGGCAGCACAAGGCGTCGCAGCAGCACGGGACGCACGAAGGGACACCGGGAACGACATGAGTGCTTCAGGCGGAGCAAAGGCGATCGTGGCGGCACTCGCCGCCAACCTCGCCATCGCGGTATCGAAGTTCGTGGCCTTCGTGTTCAGCGGCTCCTCGTCGATGCTCGCCGAGGGAGTCCACTCGCTCGCCGACTCCGGCAACCAGTTCCTGCTGCTGATCGGCGGCAAGAAGGCCCAGCGCGAGGCGACCCCGCAGCACCCGTTCGGCTACGGCCGCGAGCGCTACATCTACGCCTTCCTCGTCTCCATCGTGCTGTTCTCCGTCGGCGGCATGTTCGCCGTCTACGAGGGCTACGAGAAGATCCGCCACCCGCACGAGCTCGAGCACTGGTACTGGCCGGTCGGCGTCCTCGTCTTCGCGATCATCGCCGAGGGCTTCTCGTTCCGTACTGCCATCAAGGAGTCCAACCAGCTGCGCGGGCGGCTCAGCTGGGGCCAGTTCATCAAGCGCGCCAAGGCGCCCGAGCTGCCCGTCGTCCTCCTCGAGGACTTCGGCGCGCTCATCGGTCTCGTCCTCGCGCTGCTCGGCGTCGGTCTCACCCTCGCCACCGGCGACGGCGTCTGGGACGGCATCGGCACCCTCTGCATCGGCCTCCTCCTGATCACCATCGCGATCGTGCTCGCCCTGGAGACCAAGTCGCTGCTGCTCGGCGAGGCCGCGGGCACCGAAGAGGTCGAGAAGATCGAGAAGGCCGTCGTGGACGGCGAGACCGTCACCGGCCTCATCCACATGCGCACCCTGCACCTGGGCCCCGAGGAGCTCCTCGTCGCCGCGAAGGTCGCCGTCCAGCACGACGACACCGCCGCCGAGGTCGCCCGCGCCATCAACGAGGCGGAGGCCCGCATCCGCGCCGCCGTCCCGATCGCCCGCGTCATCTACCTCGAGCCCGACATCTACAGCGAGGCCGAGGCCACCAAGGGACCCGACCGCGACGCGACCCCGGGCGGCCCGGGCCCGTCCACCGACGAACACTGACCTGAAACGATCGCTTCCGCATCCGGCCGGGGCCGGATGCGGGGTGGGGCCGCACGGGCCGATCGGTGTAGATTCGTCACGAGCCAGACGTCGCTGCTGATGGCGGTCGGGCGGCCCGCACGACGGGCCGGCCGAGGGAGAGAGGGCCTCCGACGGACTGCGCTGCGAGTATCGGAGGACGCCTGTGTCCACAGGGGACCGACGACACCCGCAGACCAGCCACGCATGCCCGCTCCCGCAAGGACGCGCGCACCAGCCCACCTCGACCGACAGCACTGCACCGAGGAGCAGCTCACCCATGACTTCCGTCGTTCACCGGCAGGACCAGGACTTCAAGGTCGCCGACCTCTCCCTCGCGGAGTTCGGCCGCAAGGAGATCACCCTCGCCGAGCACGAGATGCCCGGCCTGATGGCGATCCGCAAGGAATACGCCGCCACCCAGCCCCTGGCCGGCGCCCGCGTCACCGGTTCCCTGCACATGACCGTCCAGACGGCCGTGCTCATCGAGACCCTGGTCGCGCTCGGCGCCGAGGTCCGCTGGG
>NZ_WWIA01000851.1 GCF_009870065.1 Streptomyces sp. SID5785
GAGGCCCGCGAGGCCGACCTCGGCGTCGCCTCCGGCAACGGCAAGGGCCAGATCTTCGTCAAGGGCGAGGTCGTCAGGACCGTCCCCGAGTCGAAGATCGTCGAGACGCTCATCGACGAGGCGATGAAGATCGCGGAGCGGATGGAGAAGGACGGCGTCGCGTCGGGCGTGCCCGACGTCACCGTGAGCTGATTTCTGAGGTTCGGACGGGAAGGGGGCTCGAGCGTGACGATTCTGGAGAACATCCGGGGGCCGCGCGATCTGAAGGCGCTGAGCGAGGAGGAGCTCGACGAACTGGCCGCCGAGATCAGGGAGTTCCTGATCCACGCGGTCGCGAGGACCGGCGGTCATCTGGGGCCCAATCTGGGTGTGGTCGAGCTGACCGTCGCCCTGCACCGGGTCTTCGAGTCGCCCGTCGACAAGATCGTGTGGGACACCGGCCACCAGAGCTACGTCCACAAGATCCTGACGGGCCGGCAGGACTTCTCCAAGCTGCGCGGCAAGGGCGGCCTGTCCGGCTACCCCTCCCGCGAGGAGTCCGAGCACGACATCGTCGAGAACTCGCACGCCTCGACCGCGCTCGGCTGGGCCGACGGCCTCGCCAAGGCCCGGCAGGTGCAGGGGGAGCACGGACACGTCGTCGCCGTCATCGGGGACGGCGCCCTGACCGGCGGCATGGCCTGGGAGGCGCTGAACAACATCGCGGCCGCCAAGGACCGCCCGCTGATCATCGTGGTCAACGACAACGAGCGCTCCTACGCGCCCACCATCGGCGGCCTCGCCAACCACCTGGCGACCCTGCGCACCACCGACTCGTACGAGAAGGTGCTGGCCTGGGGCAAGGACGTGCTGCTGCGCACGCCCGTCGTCGGCCCCACCGTGTACGAGTCGCTGCACGGCGCCAAGAAGGGGTTCAAGGACGCCTTCGCCCCCCAGGGGATGTTCGAGGACCTGGGGCTCAAGTACGTGGGCCCGATCGACGGGCACGATGTGGGCGCCGTCGAGTCCGCGCTGCGCCGGGCGAAACGCTTCCACGGCCCGGTCCTCGTGCACTGCCTCACCGAGAAGGGCCGCGGCTACGAGCCGGCGCTGGCCGACGAGGCCGACCGCTTCCACACCGTCGGCGTCATGGACCCGCTGACCTGCGAGCCGCTCACGCCGTCCGGCGGCCCCTCCTGGACCTCGGTGTTCGGCGAGGAGATCGCCCGCATCGGCCGGGAGCGCGAGGACGTCGTCGCGATCACCGCGGCGATGCTGCACCCCGTCGGACTCACCGAGTTCGCCGCCGAGTTCCCCGACCGGGTGTGGGACGTCGGCATCGCCGAGCAGCACGCCGCCGTGTCCGCCGCGGGGCTCGCCACCGGGGGACTGCATCCCGTGGTCGCCGTCTACGCGACCTTCCTCAACCGGGCCTTCGACCAGCTCCTCATGGACGTCGCCCTGCACCGCTGCGGGGTCACGTTCGTGCTCGACCGGGCCGGGGTCACCGGCGTCGACGGAGCCTCGCACAACGGCATGTGGGACATGTCCGTCCTCCAGGTCGTCCCGGGCCTGCGGATCGCGGCGCCGCGCGACGCCGACCAGCTGCGCGCCCAGCTGCGGGAGGCCGTCTGCGTCGACGACGCGCCCACCGTGCTGCGCTTCCCGAAGGAGTCCGTGGGCGCGCCGGTGCCCGCCGTGGACCGGGTCGGCGGCATCGACGTCCTGCACCGGGACGAGGACGCCCGCGTCCTGCTCGTCTCCGTGGGCGTGATGGCCCCGGTCTGCCTGCAGACGGCCGATCTGCTGCGGGCCCGCGGGGTCGGCTGCACCGTGGTCGACCCGCGCTGGGTCAAGCCCGTCGACCCCGGCCTCGCCCCGCTCGCCGCGGAGCACGACCTCGTCGCCGTCGTGGAGGACAACAGCCGGTCCGCGGGGGTCGGCGCGGCCGTCGCGCTCGCGCTCGGCGACGCCGAGGTCGACGTGCCGGTGCGGCGCTTCGGCATCCCCGAGCAGTTCCTCGCGCACGCCAAGCGCGGCGAGGTGCTCGCCGACATCGGTCTGACGCCCGTCGAGATCGCGGGCCGCATCGGTACGAGTCTCGGCCTCACGGCCGGCAAGGAGAACGACGCATGAGCAAGGAGTTCGACCTCGGCACGCTGCTCGCCGAACGCGGCGCCGAACGGTACGAGCTGCACTCCCGGTACCTCAACCACCAGCTGCCGAAGATGCTGCACACCATCGGCTTCGACAAGGTCTACGAGCGGGCCGAGGGCGCCCACTTCTGGGACGCCGAGGGCCATGACTACCTGGACATGCTCGCCGGGTTCGGTGTCATGGGCCTGGGCAGGCACCACCCGGTGGTCCGCAAGGCGCTGCACGACGTGCTCGACGCCTCGCTCGCCGACCTCACCCGGTTCGACTGCCAGCCGCTGCCGGGGCTGCTCGCCGAGAAGCTGCTCGCGCACAGCCCGCACCTGGACCGGGTGTTCTTCGGCAACAGCGGTACCGAGGCCGTGGAGACGGCCCTGAAGTTCGCCCGCTACGCCACCGGGAAGCCGCGCGTCCTGTACTGCGCGCACGCCTTCCACGGCCTGACCACGGGCTCGCTGTCGGTCAACGGCGAGGACGGCTTCCGGGACGGCTTCGCCCCGCTGCTGCCGGACACGGCGGTGCCGCTCGGCGATCTCGACGCCCTGGCACGGGAACTGAAGAAGGGCGACGTCGCCGCCCTGATCGTCGAGCCGATCCAGGGCAAGGGCGTGCACGAGGCGCCGCCCGGCTATCTGCGCGCCGCCCAGGAACTGCTGCACCGGCACAAGGCGCTCCTCATCGCGGACGAGGTGCAGACGGGCCTCGGCCGCACCGGCGACTTCTACGCGTACCAGCACGAGGAAGGCGTCGAGCCGGATCTCGTATGTGTCGCGAAGGCGCTGTCCGGCGGCTACGTGCCGGTCGGCGCGACGCTGGGCAAGGACTGGATCTTCAAGAAGGTCTACTCGTCCATGGACCGGGTGCTCGTCCACTCGGCGAGCTTCGGGGCCAACGCGCAGGCGATGGCGGCGGGCCTCGCCGTCCTGTCGGTCATGGAGGACGAGCAGATCGTCGCGCGCGCCCGCGCCACGGGCGACCTGCTCGCCTCCCGGCTGACCGCGCTGATCGACCGGTACGAGCTGCTCAGCGACGTCCGCGGGCGGGGCCTGATGATCGGCATCGAGTTCGGCCGGCCCCGGTCCCTCAAGCTGCGCAGCCGCTGGACCATGCTGCAGGCCGCCCGCAAGGGGCTCTTCGCGCAGATGGTCGTCGTGCCGCTGCTGCAGAAGCACCGGATCCTCACCCAGGTGTCCGGTGACCACCTGGAGGTCATCAAGCTGATTCCGCCGCTGGTGGTGGACGAGGCCGACGTCGAGCGGTTCGTGGAGGCCTTCACCGCCGTCATGGACGACGCGCACAGCGGGGGCGGGCTGATGTGGGACTTCAGCAAGACCCTGATCAAGCAGGCCGTCGCCAACCGGTGACCGGACACCCGAGAGGGACCGGAAACCCCCGAGGCTTTTGCCTCCCAGGCAAGTAATTTGCCGCAGAGGCAGGGCTCTGGCTGAATCGTCAGCATGAGCCCTGCCTCCACGGAGGGTACTCCGCAGCCGCCGGAGCTACCCGCCGTCGCACCCCAGTTGCGCGCCCTGCGGCGCCGCGCCTCCCTGACCCTGGAGGCCGCGGCGCGCTCCGCCGGCCTGTCGCCGGCGCACCTGTCCCGGCTCGAGACCGGACAGCGCCAGCCCTCCCTGCCGATGCTCCTCGGCCTCGCCCGCATCTACGGCACCACGGTCTCCGAGCTGCTCGGCGAGACTCCGGCCGACCGCGACGCCGTCGTGCGGGCCGGTGCCATGGAGCCGACGGAGGCCGGCGGCTGGACGTACTTCCAGGCCGGTTCGCCCGGCCGTGCGATGCAGTCGCTGCGCGTCCACGTGCCGTACGGCAGCCAGGGCGACATCGTGCGGGTGCATCCGGGCGAGGAGTGGCTGCACGTCCTGGAGGGCCGGCTCAGACTCCGCCTCGGCGACACGTCCTACCGGCTCGAGCCGGGGGACAGCGCCCACTTCGACTCGCTCACCCCGCACCGGATCGCCGCGGCGGACCGGACCGGGGCCGAGCTTCTCTTCGTCCACACACTGCTGCAGAGTCCGACCGCCGCCCTGTGCCTCGGCCCGGCGGCCGGCCCGGTCCGGGAGGTCTGACATGAGCGACGCCATCGAGCCCACCGGCGAGCCGCAGCCCGCGAAACGCCAGATCGAGGACAAGCTGCCGCGCGGGATCCTGGTGCGGGTGCTCGTCTACGTCTTCGCGGGCCACGCACTGGCCGCCTTCATCTACCTGCTGTTCACGCTGGGCGCGAACCGGTAGGTCCTGTCACGGTCGGATGGGGCCCGGCTCAGTCGAGCAGGCGCTCGCGCAGCCGGTCCCGGTCCGCCGCGGTCAGCCCGAGCCCCTCGGTGAAGTAGCGCTCGGTGCCGCCCCAGTGCTCCTCGATGGTCTCGAAGGCGGCCCGCAGGTACTCGGCGCGCGCGTCGAACAGCGGGCCGAGCAGCTCCATGACCTCGGGGGAGTAGGCGTCCGGGGCGGTGGAGCTGCGGCGCACCTTGTAGCGGCGGTGCTTCGCGTTGGACTCCAGGTAGTCCGCCTCGATGGCCTCCCGCTCCACGCCGACCGCCAGCAGCGTCACGGCGATCGACAGGCCCGCGCGGTCCTTGCCCGCCGCGCAGTGCATGAGCGCCGGCACGCTGTCCTCGGCGATCGCGCGCAGCACCCGGCCGTGCTCGGGGGTGCGGTCGGTGATGATCGACCGGTACGAGGTGATCATGCGGTGCGCCGCACGGCCCTCGGACAGCAGCGCCCGCAGCTGGTCCATGTCGCCGTCGCGGACCATCTTCCAGAACTCGGAGCCGTCCGCCGGGTCCGACAGCGGCAGGTTCACGTTGCGCACGCCGGGCAGCGCGACGTCGGCGCCCTCGAGCCGCTGGTCCGCGGCGTTGCGGAAGTCGAAGATCGTGTGCAGCCCGAGCCCGGCGAGGAAGGCCGCGTCCTCGTCCGTGGCGTGGGCGAGATGACCGCTGCGGAAGAGCACGCCGGCCCGGACGCGCCGGCCGTCCACGGTGGGGAGACCGCCCACGTCGCGGAAGTTGCGCACTCCGGTCAGCTCGGGCTCGGTGGACGGGGCGTGCTGCGTCACGGGTGCTCCTCCCGGTCGGGTCACCGGCGCTGCTCGCCGGCGGGCGCGATCCCGACGATACGACATCGATTCAGGGGGCAACCTTCTGTCCGTTTTGGCCCATTCATCATTAACTATCCATGGATGTGCGGACGTTGTGCGGAGGCGCGTGAGCAGCGTCATAACCGTGACGGTCCGTGGCGGTTTTCCCCGAGTGGATTTCCGCGAATTCCTTACGGTAAGGCGCCGGTAAAGCGAACGCGGTCCACGCAGGGTGACGCGGAGAACTCGGCGACGATCAAGAAAAGGCTGCTCGGGGCGAATTCGGAACTTGTCGCTTCGTTTCTCACTGCCTTACGGTCCGTCTCACTCCGGTCGGAACGCCTAGTCCTGCCGCCGCCCGGAATCCTCATCGACGACCCGTGACGGCAGGAGCGGGGGACCCACAGGCAGTAACGCCGCCCGGGAATTCCCCATGCGGCTCGGGGTGAAGCCGCGTCCGTGACCCGGACGCGGCCGGGCAGCTCCAGCCCGAACCCGACAGCTCACCTCGCAGGCGACGGAGAGGACAACCCGCCATGCCCGCACAGGGAAAGCACCGCCGTCCCACCCCCCGCCGCTTCGGCCGCGCCGCCGCCGTCGCCACCGTCGGCGGAGCCGCTCTCGCGCTGCCGCTGATCGGGGCCGGAGGCGCCCAGGCCGCCACCGCCCACACCTACACGGTCAAGGCCGGCGACTCGCTCTCCAAGATCGCCAAGGCCGAGAACGTCGAGGGCGGCTGGAAGAAGCTCTACGAGGGCAACAAGTCCGTGATCGGCGGCGACGCCGGCCTGATCAAGCCCGGCCAGAAGCTCACGCTCGACGGCGGCTCGGCCAAGGCCGCGACCACCGCGGCCAAGCAGGCGAGCACCTCCACCGCCTCCTTCGTGAAGCCCGTCGACGGGACCACGGGCACGCCGTACCACCAGAACGGCAGCATGTGGTCCAGCGGCTACCACACCGGTACCGACTTCGTCGTGCCCACCGGCACCCCGATCAAGGCCGTCGCCGCGGGCACCGTGGTCTCCGCCGGTGACGGCGGCGCGTACGGCAACCAGGTCGTCATCCAGCACGCCGACGGCCACTACTCGCAGTACGCCCACCTCTCCTCGCTCGGCGTCTCCGCCGGGCAGGCCGTCTCCGCCGGCACCCAGATCGGCCTCTCCGGCGCCACCGGCAACGTGACCGGCCCGCACCTGCACTTCGAGATCCGCACGACGCCGGACTACGGCTCCGACATCGACCCGGTGGCGTACCTGCGCCAGCACGGCGTCTCCCTCTGAGTCGTCCGCTCCGCGCGGTTCCCCGTATCGCGTCCGTACTCGGCGCCCGGTTATTCCCCGGGCGCCGAGTGCTGTATCTCACCACTCGTCAACCCCTTCCTACGGTCGCGTAGGTCACAGGCGAGGGTGAAAGATGTGTGGTCGTGGCAAACGAATCGACATCACTCAGCGGCGGCACGATTCGGTCCTATGCGGCGGTGGGGGACAGCTTCACCGAAGGCGTCGGGGACCCCGGGCCCGACGGCAATTTCGCGGGCTGGGCCGACCGGCTCGCCGTCCTCCTCGACGACCGAGTCCCCGAGGACACCTTCCGGTACGCGAACCTCGCGGTGCGCGGCAAGCTCATCGACCAGATCGTCGAGCACCAGATCCCGCGGGCCGTCGAGCTCGCCCCCGACCTGGTCAGCCTCGTCGCCGGCGGCAACGACATCATCCGTCCCGGCACCGACCCGGACGACGTGGCCGAGCGCTTCGAGAAGGCCGTGGCCCGGCTCTCCGAGGCCGCGGGCACCGTCCTCGTCGCCACCGGCTTCGACACGCGCGACGTGGCCGTCCTCAAGCACCTGCGCGGCAAGATCGCCACGTACAACATGCACGTGCGCGCCATCGCCGACCGGTACGGCTGCCCGGTGCTCGACCTGTGGTCCCTCAAGTCCGTGCAGGACCGCCGGGCCTGGGACGACGACCGGCTCCACCTCTCGCCCGAGGGACACACCCGGGTCGCGCTCCGCGCCGGTCAGGTGCTCGGCGTGGAGGTGCCCGCCGACCCCGAGCAGCCCTGGCCCGCGCTGCCCCCGCGCGGCACCTTCGAGGTGCGGCGCGACGACATCCACTGGGCCCGCGAGTTCCTCGTGCCCTGGATCGGCCGCCGGCTGCGCGGCGAGTCCTCCGGCGACCGCGTCGAGGCCAAGGGCTTCCTGGACCCGCACACCATCAAGGCCCACCTGGAGTCCGCCTCCTGACGTGCTGACGCCGCCCGCGCCGACCACCTGCGTGATCACCTAGGCGAGGGCGGCTGCCGGAGAGCCTGTCACCGGTACCACCCGAAGCGCTCCGTGATCACCGGCAGGCGGTCGGCGGCCACGGCGTGGGCCGCGGCGCGCGGTGTGCTGCCGTCGGCCTCCGCGCGCGCCAGCACCTGGCCGACGAGCGCCCGCATGGAGCGCCGTACCTGCCCGAAGGCCTCGTCGGCGTCCGCCCCGATGTCCCCGAAGAGGGTCCACCACCACCAGGCGTTCGTCCCGGAGTTGACCACCACGTCGGGCAGCACCGTGATGCCGCGGGCCGCGAGCAGTTCCTCGGCGTCGGCGAGCACCGGCATGTTCGCCGCCTCCACGATCCAGTGGGCCGTCACCCGCTGCTGGTTCGCCGCGTCGATCGCGTACGACACGGCGGCCGGGACCAGGACCTCGGCGTCCGCGGACAGCCAGGCGTCGCCGGGCAGTTCACGGTCGCCGGGGCGCAGC
>NZ_WWIA01000852.1 GCF_009870065.1 Streptomyces sp. SID5785
CGGCGATGATCTCCTTCCAGACGGCGGTGCGGACCCCGCCGTTGTTGTCCCAGAAGACGATCTTTCCCTTGCCCGTGCCCTCGGCGCCCGGCGAGCCGACCGCGCTGCCGTCGTCGCCGCAGGCGGTGACGGTCAGAGCGAGGGCGGCGGTCAGGGCGAGGGTGCGGACGGCGCGGCGCGCGGCGCTGCGCGGGCGGTTGATCATGGTCGGCTCATTTCGGGTGTGCGTCCAGGGGGGCGGACCGTGCGGAGTGGTGCGCCGATCAGTCGGCGGGGGTGATCCGGAAGCGGGTGAACAGGGCGGTGCCTGCGGGTCCCTGACCGTCCGGGGCCGCCGCGAACAGGCCCAGCAGGGCCCCGACCCAGCGCCAGGGCGTGGCGGCGAAGACCTGGCCCGAGGGCCGGAATCCGTCGCCGGTGTCGACGAGGAGGCGGCAGCGCGCCCCGTCGGTGATGTCGATGCGCAGCCGGGCGTGCCCGTCGGGCGCGGGGCGCGGGGCGGCGGCGTCGCGCTCGGACCCGGCGGTGGTCTCGGCGAAGCGGTGGACGGCGCGGACCTGGCCGTCGGGGCCGCGCTCCAGGCCGATCCAGGTGCTGGCGTCGCCGAGGACGGCGAGGCCCGCGCGGGCCCCGGGCGCGGTGCCGGCGAGGCGCAGCTCGACCTCGACGCGGGCGGGCCGCAGCGGCAGGCGCTGGGTGAGCACGTGCGGCAGGCGGCGCAGGTCGGGGCCGCCTGCCGGGTCCGCGGCGCGGACACAGCTGAGCCGCAGGCCGTCCGCGGCGTGGGAACCGGTCCACCCCGGGCGGGGGTTCGCCGTCCACTGCCACTGGGGTCCGAACCGGCCGCCGGGGAAGTCGTCGTCGGTGGCGGGCGCGGCGGGCGGCCCGGGCGGCAGCGCGGGCCTGCGGTGCTCGGCGACGGGGGTGCCGTCGTCACCGAGCACGGGCCAGCCGTCCTCGTCCCAGCGCATGGGCTGCAGGTGGACGACGCGCCCGTAGGGCCCGCGCTGCTGGAAGTGCAGGAACCAGTCCTCGCCCGCGGCGGTGCGCACCCAGCCGCCCTGGTGCGGGCCGTTGACGTCCGTGCGGCCCTGTTCGAGGACGACGCGTGCCGCGTACGGCCCGTCGAAGGTGTCCGCGCGGAACGCGCCCTGCCAGCCCGTCTCCACGCCGCCGGCCGGGGCGAAGATCCAGAAGCGGCCCGCGTGCCGGTACAGCTTGGGGCCCTCGAGGGTGAACCAGCCCGGGATCCGGTCGGCGTCGATCAGCACCCGCCCCTCGTCGAGCAGTGCGGTGCCGTCGGGGCTCATGCGGTGGCCGGTGATCCGGTTCTTGATCCCGGCCCGCGACCTGGCGTAGGCGTGCACGAGGTACGCCTCGCCGGTCTCCTCGTCCCACAGCGGGCAGGGGTCGATGAGGCCCTTGCCCTCCTTGAGGAGGTGCGGGGCGGTCCACGGTCCGTCGACTGCGGGGGCGCTGATCTGGAGGATGCCGTGGTCGGGATCGCCCCAGAAGATCCAGAAGCGGCCCGCGTGGTGGCGCAGCGAGGGGGCCCAGACGCCGCAGTCGTGGCGCGGCGCGGCGAACGCCTCGGCGGGTTCCAGGCGTTCGAGGGCGTGCCCGGTCAGCGTCCAGTGGACGAGGTCGCGGGAGTGCAGCAGGGGCAGCCCGGGGACGCGGCCGAAGCTGGAGGCCGTGAGGTAGAAGTCGTCGCCGACGCGCAGGACGTCGGGGTCGGACCAGTCGGCGGCCAGTACCGGGTTGCGGTAGGTGTCCTCGTGCGGCGCGGTGCTCATCCGGTCACCGCCCGGCTGGCGAGGCCGGCGGCGCGGGTCCGGTCGGCGCGGCCGTCGGCGACGACCGTGACGACGCGGCGCACGGCGGTGGCGCCGGGGGCGATGCGCAGCCGTGCGGCGGCGGCGAGCGAGGAGCCGACGCCGGGGTACTGCCCGGCCCGCACGAACCAGGGGTCGCGCCGGGTCTCCTCGGTGGCCGCCGCGAAGACGAGGGTCCAGCCGTCGCCGGAGAGGGCGAGCCAGTCGGCGGGGCGGCCGTGCACGGCGTCCTCGCCCTCGCGGTCGGCGGTGAACACGGCGGGCGGGCGCGCCTCCTTGGGCGCACGCCAGAAGAAGCCGCCGTACCCGGCGCCGGGGCGGCCGTTGGTGGCCGGGCTGCCGAGCGTGACGTCCGCGGCGCCGGGGTTGGTGAGCGCGAAGGTGAGGTCGAGGGCCCAGGCGTCGTCGGTGAGACGGGCGGCGGTGACGGTGCGGCGCTCGCGCAGCAGGACGCGTCCGGCCGCGCTCCAGTCGAGGTCCTCGGTGAATCCCCCGGGCTCGCTGCGTGCGAACGCGCGGTGCGCCTGCACGCCGTGGTTGTCGCGTTCGGTGGGGCCCAGACCCCGGACGAAGGTGCGGCCGCCCCAGAAGTTGTGGCCGTCGACGTCGGGCACGGCGACACCGGCGCCGAGGTGGTGCGGGTGGTCGGCGGGGGCCGTCTCGGTGACGGCGAGGCCGGCGAGGGTGCGGACCGGGTGGAGGTACGGCCGCGGGGAGCGGCCGGGGGCGAGGCCCTGACCGCTCGCGTGGTGGGCGACGGTGCGGCCGGCGCAGCGCAGCACCGGCGGGGCGACGGGGGGCGGGGTCACGGCGCGACCTCCGATGCGGGGCGGGCCCAGGGCGCGCCGAGGGCGGCGAACCCGGAGCGGGCCTCGGCGCCCGCGGCGACGAGCGCGTCGATGCCGGGGACGACGCGGCGGACGGTGCCGGGCGCGGTCCCGGGGACGGTGTGCCAGGCGTCCGCGGGCAGCGGCCGGGGCTCGGGGGCGGTGCGCACGGCGTCGAG
>NZ_WWIA01000853.1 GCF_009870065.1 Streptomyces sp. SID5785
CTGACCGGCGTGACGCTGCACATCGACGGTGGAGAACCACTCGTCTGACCTCCACCGCACCACTGACCTCCACCCCACCGCACACCGCGCGGCGCCCCGCCGTGCCCGACCCGAGAGGAACAGGACGATGGGACTTTCCTGGCAGCAAGGACCGCTCGCCGCGGGAGCGGTCGGCCGGTTCCTCGTTCCCGACCCGCTGCCCGAGCGCATGCTGTTCGCCGAGCCCCTGCGGCGCAGGATGCGCGTCCGCTTCGCGGACACGTGGATCGCCGACAGCGAGGACGTCGTGCTCCTCCACGAGCCGGGCCGCTACCCCGTGGCCTACTTCCCGACCGGTGACATCGATGACGATGTCCTGGAACCGATCGATCGCACGACCCGGCACCGTGACCTCGGCGAGACGTCCTGGTACGTGGTCCGGGCCGGCGGACGGCGCGCACCGCGCGCCGCCTGGCGTCATGGCGAACTGCCACTCCACGCGCGGGAACTGAATGACCGCGTGGCCTTCGCGTGGCGGGCGATGGACGCGTTCTACGAGGAGGACGAACGCATCGTCGGTCATGCGGCCGACGCCTATCACCGCATCGACATCCGGGCGACCAGCCGCCACCTGACCGTCCGCAGCGGGGACCGGGTGGTCGCCGACAGCACGCGTCCCCTCGTCCTGTACGAGTCCGGGTTCGCCCCGCGCTGGTACGTCCCCCGCGCCGACATCGACGCATCGGCCCTGACCGCCGTCGAGGGGCGGACCTTCTGCCCCTACAAGGGGCTGGCCGACTACTACGACATCGGTGGTGCGCGGCGTGCGGCCTGGTCGTACGGGAACGCCTGGGAGGGGGTGCGGCGCATCTCCGGCATGGTGTCGTTCGAACCGGACGAGATCGAGGTCCTCCTCGACGGGGTCCGCCAGAGCCTGGAACCCGGACAGAGCGTCGTGCCCCACGGAGTCGACCGCAACCTCGACCTCGACGAGGCCGCCCCCGGCCGTGACCGACCGGCCTGACACCCCGTACGTACGTGGACGCGTCCGCGGGTGACCCGCCGCGGAAGGAGGATCCGATGCCGACTCTGCTCTCGGTCAATGTCGGCCTGCCCAAGAACGTGCCCTGGCAGGGCCGGACCGTCTTCACCGGTGCCTGGAAGTACCCGGTCCGGGGGCCGGTGACGGTGCGGCGCCTCAACATCGACGGTGACGGGCAGGGCGACACGGCCGGGCACGGCGGGGAGCACCGGGCCGTGCTCGTCTATCAGCGGGCGTCCTACGCGTACTGGGCGCATTACTTCGGGCGGACCGATCTCGCGTTCGGCGACTTCGGGGAGAACCTCACCGTCGAGGGTCTCGCCGACGAGGACGTGTGCATCGGCGACCGGTACGCCATCGGTGAGACCGAGTTCGAGGTGAGCCAGCCCCGCGTCACCTGTTATCGCGTGGGTCTGCGTCTCGGCGCACCCGAACTGCCGTCCCTGCTCGTCCGGCACCACCGCCCGGGCTTCTACCTGCGTGTCCTGCGCGAGGGCCGGATCGAGGCCGGCGCCGAGATCGTGAAGACCCGGTCCGGCCCGGGCGCGCTCAGCGTGGCCGACACCGACGCCCTGCTCTACCTGCCCGACCGGGATCCCGACCGGCTGCGCACCGCCGTGACCCTCCGCGCCCTGAGCCCGGGCTGGCAGGCGTCGTTCCGTGAACTTCTCGACGCGGGCGGTGCTTCGGATCCTGCCGCCCTTCCCCCGGGCGAACAGGGCTCGCCGGCCTGGGCCGGTTTCAGGCCCTTGCAGGTGGTGACGGCGGAGCGCGAGAGCACGACCGTCACCTCGCTCCGGCTGGCCGCACCGGACGGCGCTCCGCTGCCGGCGGCCCGCGCGGGTCAGTACCTGACCGTGCGCGTGCCGGAGGCGGGAACGCCCGCCCCCGTCCGCAGCTACTCGCTGTCGTCGACGGCCGACGGCGGCACGTACCGGATCAGCGTCAAACATGAACCCCACGGGGCGGTCAGCACGTATCTCACGACGAAGACGCATGCGGGCGCGTCTCTGGAGACGGCTGCCCCACGCGGCGACTTCGTGCTCCGCGCGGGCACCGGGCCGGTCCTGCTCGTCTCGGCGGGCATCGGGCTGACTCCCGTCCTGGCCATGCTGCACGAGCTCGCCACGACGCAGCGCGAGCGCGAGGTCTGGTGGATCCACGGCGCGCGCACCCCGCAGGAGCATCCGCTCGCCGCCGAGGCGAGCGCCCTCCTCGCGCGGCTTCGCCGCTCCCGCGAGCATGTCTTCTACAGCGCGGTCGACTCCGCCGGGCTCGGCACCGGCGGGCACGCCACCGCGGGGCGCCTCACGAAGGAGCGCCTGGCCGCGCTCGCCGTCCCCGCGTCGGCGACCGCCTACGTGTGCGGCCCGGCCCGCTTCATGGCGGACGTCACCACGGCGCTCACCGAGGCGGGGGTCGGGCCGGACGCCGTCCACACCGAGCTGTTCGGTGCACGGGACGCCGTCACCCCGGGGCTTGTCGGACGTGCCGAGAGGCGGCCGCACCGGCCCGCCGGCCCGACCGGCACCGG
>NZ_WWIA01000854.1 GCF_009870065.1 Streptomyces sp. SID5785
TCAGCGGGCGCCGTCCGCCAGCTCGCCGCGGACCGTGCGCGCGGCCGCGACCAGGTGTTCCAGGGACGCGCGTGTCTCGGGCCAGCCACGGGTCTTCAGGCCGCAGTCCGGGTTGACCCAGAGCCGCTCGGCGGGGATGGCCTCGAGTCCCTTGCGCAGCAGGGCGGCTGCCTCCTCCGGGCTCGGGACGCGGGGCGAGTGGATGTCGTAGACGCCGGGCCCCGCCTCGCGCGGGTAGCCGTGCGCGGCCAGTTCATGGGCGACCTGCATGTGTGAACGGGCCGCCTCGAGGCTGATGACGTCGGCGTCGAGGTCGTCGATGGCCTGCACGATGTCGCCGAACTCCGCGTAGCACATGTGCGTGTGGATCTGGGTGTCCGGGCGGACTCCGGACGTGGTCAGCCGGAACGCCTCCGTGGCCCAGGCGAGGTACGCGGCGTGGTCGGCGGCGCGCAGCGGGAGGGTCTCGCGCAGCGCGGGCTCGTCGACCTGGATGACCGACGTCCCGTTCGCTTCCAGGTCGTCGACCTCGTCGCGCAGGGCGAGGGCGACCTGCCGGGCGGTGTCGGCGAGCGGCTGGTCGTCACGGACGAAGGACCAGGCGAGCATGGTGACCGGTCCGGTGAGCATGCCCTTGACGGGGCGGTCGGAGAGCGACTGCGCGTACGAGGTCCAGCGCACCGTCATCGGTTCGGGCCGGGAGATGTCGCCGGCCAGGACCGGCGGGCGGACGTAGCGGGTGCCGTAGGACTGGACCCAGCCGTGCTGCGTGGCGAGGTAGCCGGTGAGCTGCTCGGCGAAGTACTGCACCATGTCGTTGCGTTCGGGTTCGCCGTGCACGAGGACGTCGATCCCGGTCTTCTCCTGGAAGGCGACGACGTCCCGGATCTCGTTCCTGATCCGCTCCTCGTACCCGGCGGTGTCGAGGCGTCCGGCCCGCAGGTCGGCGCGCGCGGTGCGCAGCGCGGAGGTCTGCGGGAACGAGCCGATCGTGGTCGTCGGGAGCAGCGGCAGGCGCAGATGCGCGTGCTGGGCGGCGGCCCGCTCGGTGTACGGCTGGGAGCGGCGGGCGTCCGCGTCGGTCACGGCGGCGGCGCGGGCGCGCACGGCCGGGTCGTGGGTGATCGGCGAGTTGGCCCGGGAGGCGAGTCCGGCCTGGTTCGCCGCCAGTTCGGCGGTGATCGTGCCGGTGCCGAGGGCGATCCCCTTCGCCAGCGTGACGATCTCGGCGGTCTTCTGCCGCGCGAAGGCGAGCCAGCGCAGGATCTGCGGCTCGATGTCCCGCTCGGCCGAGGCGTCCAGCGGCACGTGCAGGAGGGAGCAGGACGCGGCGACGTCGACCCGGTCGGCGAGTCCGAGCAGGGTGCCGAGGGTGGCGAGGGACGTCCGGAGGTCGTTGATCCAGATGTTGCGTCCGTCGACGACACCGGCGACGAGCCGCTTGCCGGGCAGGCCGCCGACGGCTGCCAGCGCGTCCACGTCGGCGGCGGCCGCCCCGGTGAAGTCGAGGGCGAGGCCGTCGACCGGCGCCTTGGCCAGCACGGGCAGGGCGTCGCCGAGCCGGCCGAAGTAGGAGGCGACGAGGAGCTTGGGCCGGTCGGTGAGCGTGCCGAGGTCGCGGTAGGCGCGGGCCGCCGCGTTGAGCTCGGCCGGGGTGCGGTCCTGGACCAGGGCGGGCTCGTCGAGCTGCACCCACTCGGCTCCCGCGGCGCGCAGGTCGGCGAGGACCTCCGCGTACACGGGCAGCAGCCGGTCGAGGAGTGTGAGCGGGTCGAAGTCGGCGGCGACGCCGGGAGCGGGCTTCGACAGGAGTAGGTAGGTGACCGGGCCCACGAGGACCGGCCGGGCGGCAAGGCCCTCGGCGAGGGCCTCCTTCAGCTCGGCGACCTGCTTGGCGGAGTCGGCGGTGAACTCCGTGTCCGGGCCCAACTCGGGCACCAGATAGTGGTAGTTGGTGTCGAACCACTTCGTCATCTCCAGCGGCGCGACGTCCTGCGTGCCGCGTGCCATCGCGAAGTAGCCGTCCAGCGCGTCGGCGTCCACGGCGGCGCGGTGGCGCTCGGGGATCGCACCGACCATGACCGTGGTGTCCAGCACGTGGTCGTAGAGCGAGAAGTCGCCGGTGGGCACCTCGTGGAGGCCGGCGCCCGCCAGGGACTGCCTGGTGGCGCGGCGCAGTCCGGCGGCGGTCGCGCGGAGGGTGTCGGCGGTGACGCGGCCCTTCCAGTACCCCTCGATCGCCTTCTTGAGCTCGCGGTTCCGGCCCTGGCGCGGGTAGCCGTACACGGTGGCCCGTGCTGCCGCGGATGCGGTCTTCGTGGTCACGGAGTTCTCCTTCGAGAGACGTATCCCTGAGATCCCGGCGACGACACGGGAAGAAGGAGTGACAGACCGGCGGCGGACCCGTGCGCGGCAGGCGCGGTCGTTCGCTCGATGTGTACGCCGACCCGCCCACGAGGTCACCGGAATGTCCGTGCACGCGCGGGACGCGCACGGGCAGGTGGCAGGTCTTCGGACTCGCGGGCGCGCGCTCCCCGAGGGAGGCTCCTACTGGCCGTCGCTTCCCAGGTCCCGTTCCTCGGGCCCAGTGCGTGTGACGGCGGTCGTTCCCACTCACCGCTGCGGGGCAGTCCCGGATTCCCACCGGGTTCCCTCTTGCGACGCATCCCGCCTGGCGGACGGGGCGAACCAGCTGCACGCACCACCCTACGCGGCGCCGATCGAGCCCCGGTGGGGCGTCCGGGATCCGGACCGCGCGGCACGGGCGACTGTGCCGGCCCGACGGCCGGACCGCACAATGCAGGGATGGATCACGCAGTCATGAACGTCGTCGCCGCGGCCGTCGTCGAGGACGGCCGGCTCCTCGTCGTCAGCAAGCAGGCCGCACCGGACGTCTTCTACGTCCCCGGCGGCAAGCCCGAGCCGGGCGAGTCGGACGAGGAGGCCCTGCGCCGCGAGCTGATGGAGGAACTCGGCGTCACGCCGGGCCCGCTGGAACCCGTCGCGGTGATCGAGGAGACGGCGGCGCTGGAGGGCGTCCCCATGCGGCTCACCGTCTTCTCGACGACACTCGTCGGCGAACCCGTGATCGCGGCCGAACTGGCCGCCCTGCGCTGGACCGACGGACGGGAAGCCGACCTGCTCCTGGCCCCGGCCGTCGAGCGTCACCTGGTGCCGCTCCTGCGCAGCCGGGGCGCGCTGGCCCCGCCGGACGCCGGGTGACACGGACGGCCCGTATGCCCCCGGCCTCCGTGTGCCTCCGGACCCGGCCCGCCCCCGGCGCGGGTCAGCGCAGCGCGGCCACCAGCGCGTCGCTCGCCGAGCACCACACCTGACGCGCCTCGCCGAAGCCCCGGTCCAGCAGCGTGTCGAGGTGCCAGCGCGTCGTGGTGGGACGGTCGCGCCGCCGCGGATCCGTCCGGCGTTCCCGCGGATCACCGAGCAGGGCGAAGCGCCGGGACGCGTCCTCCGCGAGCACCGGGTCGGCCGCCGCCTCGCCCCACCACGCGGCCCAGTCCAGCGCTCCCGCGTCCCGCTCCTGCTCCTGACGGCTCGTGTACAGCGCGCGGAGAGCGGCGTTGATGCGGGGCGCGGACTCGTCCGCCATGTGGTCGGCGTTCAGGAAGACGCCGCCCTCCCGCAGCAGTCCCGCCAGCGTGCCGTACAGCCGCTCGAGCGGCTCGGTGTCGAGCCAGTGCAGTGCCGTGGCGGTGACCACGGCGTCGTAGGACGCCGCAGGGAGGAGCCCGGTCCACGCCGGCGCGGTCAGGTCCGCCTCGACGAAGGTGACGCGTGCGTCGCCGTCGAAGTGACCGCGTGCGATCCGGAGCAGCAGCGGATCGATGTCGACACACGTGACCTCGGCGCCGGGGAGGCGGCGCAGCAGCCGGTCGGTGATGCTGCCGGTGCCGCACGCCAGGTCGAGCACCCGGGGCGCTCGGCCCACCACGGCCTCGACCGTGTCGACCATGACCCGGAAACGCTCCTCCCGGTCGGGCATGTACCACTCCTGCTGGCGGTCCCAACTGTGCTGCCAGGACTGCCAGTCGGACAGGGGCGTCGCTGTCATGGGGACGGAGGTTCCTCTCGACGGGGGCGCGGGCGCGCCGGTCCCCATTGTGAGAGGAAGGCCCGGCGGGTCCGCACCGGGGTGCCGCCGGGCGGACGGGACCGGGGTCGTGCCGCTCTTCCGCCGTAGGCCACAATGAGCACACAAGGCGACGGGGACCAGGAAGCCGGTGTGATTCCGGCGCGGTCCCGCCACTGTGACCGGGGAGCGATCCTTCTGCACGCCACTGTCCGCGAGCGCGGCCGGGAAGGCGGAGGCGAGCGACGATCCGGGAGCCAGGAGACTGACCCGTCGCCGGTCTGACGTCAGGGGCGAGGACACCCCGGAGAGGATCGACCGTGACGACGCATGCCCCGAGGCGACCGGAGCACCGGCCGCAACCCGGCAGAAGAAGCGTCCTGGCCGCGGGCGGGGCGCTCGCTCTCGGCGCCTCCGGGCTGCTCACCGGCTGCGGCGGCGACACGAGCGACGGAGGTGCGGGCGACCGCTTCCGGGCCGCGTTCACGTCCGGCGGCTCACAGGAGACGCTCGACCCCCACGTCGCCCCGAACTTCGTCGACCAGGCCCGCGCCAAGGCGCTCTACGACACGCTCGGCACGTACGCCGACGACATGTCCGTGCGCAAGAGGCTGGCGGAGTCCTGGGAGAGCGACGCCTCCGGCACCCGGTGGCACATCCGCCTGCGCGCCGCCCGCTTCCACGACGGCAAGCCGGTCACCGCGCGCGACGTCCTCTACAGCTACCGCCGCGCCGCCGACCCCGCGGTCGGCTCGCCCTCGCAGGTCCTGCTCTCCGCGATCGACTTCGACGCCAGCAAGGCGGACGGCGAACGGGGCCTCGTCCTCGTCCTCGACGCGCCGAACTTCGAGTTCCCCACCGTGTTCGCCGGCCCCGGCACCGAGATCGTCCCGCACGGCACGACCGACTTCCGTGAACCCGTCGGATCCGGGCCCTTCACCTACGTGTCGTTCACACCCGGCGGGACGGCGCGTTTCCGCCGCTGGGCCGACCACTGGGACGGCGCGCCGCACATCGCCGAACTGGAGATCGTCCCGGCCGACGAGGAATCGGCGCGGCTCGGCGCCCTCCTGTCGGGGCAGGTGCACTACGCCGCCGACATGGCGGGCGCGTCGGTCGAGCGGCTGAAGAAGGACGGTTCGACCCGGCTGCTGACCGCCGAGCGCGCCACCGCACAGCAACTGCTGCTGCGCACCGGCCGTGCGCCGTTCGACGACCCGCGCCTGATCCGCGCCGTGCAGCTCGGGATCGACCGGGCGGCCCTGGTCCGTATCGCGCTGGCCGGACACGGCGAGCCCGGGAACGACCTGTTCGGCATGGGCCTGCGCGGCTACCCCGACGCTCTCCCACCCCGCGAGCGTGACGTCGGCGCGGCCCGCAGGCTCGTGCGGCAGGCCGGTGCGGACGGGCTGCGTATCACCGTCGAGACCAGCTCCGTCGACGCGGCATGGGAACCGGCCGCCGACCTGATGGCGCGCCAGCTGCGGGAGATCGGCCTCAGGCTGACCGCCAACACCCGCGCGTCCAGCACGTACTTCAGCGAGATCAAGACCAAGGGGGTCGCCGCCTTCAACACGACCTCCACGCTGCCCGTCTCGGACTTCCTCCAGCAGCGGGTGCGCGGCGGGGCGGCGCGCAACCAGACCCAGTACGCCTCGAGGACGTTCGACGCCCTCCTCGACCGGGCCCGCACCACCCGCGAGGAGCAGGAGCGGCTCGGCCTGCTCGCGCGCGCCCAGAAGATCGCCCGCGACGAGTCCGGACTGCTCGTGTGGGCGTACTCCGACGCCAACGACGCGATCGCCCGGTCCGTCCGCGGGCTGCGCGCGGCACCGCCCAACTCGCACGACTGGGCCTGCTTCGACCGGGTCCGCCTGTCCTGACGTGCGCGGCTACATACTGCGCCGCTGCCTCCTCGCGCTCGTGCAGAGTCTGGTGGTGCTGGTCGCCGTCTTCGCGGTCGGCGCCCTGCTGCCCGGGGACACCGCCGACGTGCTGCGGGGCGAGCTCGGCACGCCCGAACAGGTCACCGCCCTGCGGCGGCAGCTGGGCCTGGACGAACCGGCCTGGCCCCGCTTCTGGCACTGGCTCGGCCGGCTGCTCACGGGAGACCCGGGACGCTCCCTCACGACGGGGCTCCCGGTGGCGGACGACATCGGCCGACGGATCGGGGTGACGCTGCTCCTCGGCGTCCCGGCGCTCGTCCTCGTCACGGTGCTGGCGCCGCTCCTCGGGACGTTCTGCGGCCTGCGCGAGGGCAGCCGCGCCGACCGGGCGCTCAACGCGGCCACCGTGCTGCTGCACGCCGTGCCCGAGTTCGTGCTCGCCCTGCTCCTGGTCGCCTCCGTCTCGCTCGCGGCCGGGCTGCTGCCGGCCACCGCCGTCGGCATGGACGCCGCCGGGCTCCTGCGGCAGCCGTCCGTCCTGCTGCTTCCGGTCGTCGTCCTGACGGCCCGGCACCTGTGCGACCTCGCCCGGCAGATCCGGGCCGGGGTCGCGAGCGAGCGCCACGGACCCGTCGCCGCCCACCTGCGACTGCTCGGCGTCCGGGAGCGCACCGTCGTCCTCGGCCACGTCCTGCCCAACGCGCTCGGGCCCGCGGCCCAGCAGTACGCCCGCTGTGTCGAGGGCCTCCTCGGCGGCGCCGTCCTCGTGGAGGCGGTCTTCGGGTTCCGCGGTCTGGGCGACGGGTTCGTCGAGGCCGTGCAGAACCGCGATCTCCCGCTGGTGCAGACGTACGCGCTGCTGTTCACCGGCACGGCGGTCGTGGTGAACCTGGCCGGTGACCTCATCGCACACCGCCTCGCCCCGCGACGGGAGCTGGCCCGGTGAGCGCCCCGGAGAAGGCGCGTACCCGCGGCGCCGCGGACGCCGCGGCGCGCCGGCCGTGGATCGCCGCGTTCCTCCTGGCGATCCCCGTGGCGGCGACGCTCATCGGACCGCTGCTCGGGGCGGACACCGCTCCGCAACCGGACGCGCTGCCTTCGCAGCCCCCCGGCGGCGGGCATCCGCTCGGGACCGACGTCCTCGCGCGCGACGTCCTCTCCCTCGTCCTGCACGGCGGTGGCTCGGTCCTCGCCGGCGCCCTGGGTGCGCTCCTCGTCGGCCTGGTCGCCGGCGTGCCGCTCGGGCTGCTCGCCGCGGGACCGCGGCGCGTGCTCGACGAGACCGTGATGCGCACGCTGGACCTCGTGCTCGCCTTCCCCGGGCTGCTGGTCCTGATGACCCTGGCGGCGACGGGCCACCGCGGCCGGTCCTGGCTGGTCATCGTGACGGGACTGCTCCAGGTGCCCGCCGTCGCCCGACTGGTGCGGGGCGCGGCCCTCGCGCCGGGCTCCCGGACCGTGGTCGAGGCCCTGCGGATGCAGGGCCACGGCTGGGCCTACATCCATCTGCGCCACCTGGGACGGCAGGTGGCGGCACCGCTGGCCACCGACGCGGCGGGCCGGTTCGCGGTCGTCCTCTACCTGCTGGCGTCCGCGAACTTCCTCGGCCTCGGGCTGCCCGCCTCCTCCCCGGACTGGGCGGTGCTCATCGAGCGCAACAGCGACGCCCTGTTCACCCAGCCGGCCGCGGTACTGGTGCCCGCGGCGCTGCTCACCGCGCTCTGCGTGGGGAGCAACCTGCTCGTCGACCGCACCCTCGCCCGCAGGAGGCCGAGGTGAGCGGCACGGACGCACGGACACTCCTCGAGATCCCGGGGATC
>NZ_WWIA01000091.1 GCF_009870065.1 Streptomyces sp. SID5785
CCGACCTCGCCGCCCGCAAGGTCACCGTCGACGAGGCCGTCCGCATGATGACGACCGCCGACGTCCGCGCCGCCGCCGACATCCTGCGCCCCGTGCACGAGACGACGCAGGGCCGCGACGGCCGCGTCTCCATCGAGGTCGACCCGCGCCTCGCGCACGAGACCGAGGCCACCGTCGCCGAGGCCAAGCAGCTGGCCTGGCTCGTCGACCGCCCCAACGTCATGATCAAGATCCCGGCCACCCCGGCGGGCCTGCCGGCCATCACCGAGGTCATCGGCCTCGGCATCTCGGTCAACGTCACGCTGATCTTCTCGCTCGACCGCTACAAGGCCGTCATGGACGCCTACCTGGCCGGTCTCGAGAAGGCCCACGAGCGCGGCATCGACCTCTCCACCATCCACTCGGTCGCCTCCTTCTTCGTGTCGCGCGTCGACGCCGAGATCGACAAGCGGCTCGACAAGAACGGCACCGACGAGGCGCTCGCGCTCAAGGGCCGGGCCGCCCTGGCCAACGCCCGTCTCGCCTACGAGGCCTACGAGCAGGTCTTCGCCTCCGAGCGCGCCACCCGCCTCGAGGCCGCAGGCGCCCACAAGCAGCGCCCCCTGTGGGCCTCCACCGGTGTCAAGGACCCCGCGTACAAGGACACCCTGTACGTCGACGAGCTGGTCGCCCCCGGCACGGTCAACACGATGCCGGAAGGCACCCTGAACGCCACCGCCGACCACGGCGACATCACCGGCGACACCGTCACCGGCGGCTACGAGCAGGCCCGCGCCGACCTCGCCGCCGTCGAGGCGCTCGGCATCTCCTACGACGAGGTCGTCCAGCAGCTCGAGGACGAGGGCGTCGCCAAGTTCGAGATCGCGTGGAACGACCTGCTCGGCACCGTCGCCGCCCGCCTGTCCGGCGAGGAGGCGCAGGCCAAGTGAGCAGTACCGCTTGGCAGAACCCGCTGAGGGACCCGCGTGACCGGCGTCTGCCGCGCATCGCGGGCCCCTCCGGGCTCGTCATCTTCGGCGTCACGGGCGACCTGTCCCGCAAGAAGCTGATGCCGGCCGTGTACGACCTGGCCAACCGCGGCCTGCTGCCGCCGGGCTTCTCGCTCCTCGGCTTCGCCCGCCGCGAGTGGGAGGACCAGGACTTCGCCCAGGTCGTCCACGACTCCGTCAAGGAGCACGCCCGCACCCCCTTCCGCGAGGAGGTCTGGGCACAGCTCGCCGAGGGCATGCGCTTCATCCCCGGCGACTTCGACGACGACACCGCGTTCAAGCAGCTGCGCGAGGCCGTCGACGAGCTCGACGAGAAGCGCGGCACCAGCGGCAACTACGCGTTCTACCTGTCGGTGCCGCCGAAGTTCTTCCCCAAGGTCGTGCAGCAGCTCAAGAAGCACGGCCTCGCGGACGCCTCCGGCGAGTCCTGGCGGCGCGCCGTCATCGAGAAGCCGTTCGGCCACGACCTGGCCTCGGCCCGCGAGCTGAACGCGATCGTGCACGACGTGTTCGACCCCGAGCAGGTCTTCCGGATCGACCACTACCTCGGCAAGGAGAC
>NZ_WWIA01000855.1 GCF_009870065.1 Streptomyces sp. SID5785
CTGGGCCTCGACCACGTCGACCTGTACCTGATCCACTGGCCGCTGCCGCGCGTCGACGCGTACGTCGCGTCCTGGAAGGCGATGGTCAGGCTCCGTGAGGAGGGGCTGGTCCGCTCGATCGGCGTCTCCAACTTCACGGCCGCGCACATCGAGCGCCTGGAGAGCGAGACCGGCGTGCTGCCCTCGGTCAACCAGATCGAGCTGCATCCGCTCTTCCCGCAGGACGCGCTGCGCGCCCACCACGCGGCCAAGGGCATCGTCACGGAGAGCTGGAGCCCGCTCGGCCGCGGGTCGGGGCTCACCGACGACCCGGCGATCGCGGACGTCGCCCGGGCGCACGGGGTGACGCCCGCGCAGGTGGTGCTGCGCTGGCACGTCCAGCTCGGCGCGGTGCCGATCCCCAAGTCCGGCGACCCGCACCGGCAGCGGGACAATCTCGACGTCTTCGGGTTCGAGCTGACCGACGAGGAGATGGACACCGTCGCGCGGCGTCCGCACCGGCGGCTGGGCGGCGACCCGGAGGAGCACGAGGAGTTCTGACGGGCCCCGCCGGGACCCGGCGAGGACCCGGCCAGGACCCGGGCCGGACCCAGCCCGGGAACGTACGCTTCCGCCATGGTCCCGATGATCCGCACCGCCAGCCTGCGCGGCTTCGTCGACCTGGTGGAGGAGCTGGGGGGCGACGCCGACGCGCTGCTCGCCCGGCACGGCCTCGCACGGGACGTCCTCGGCGCCGACGACGGGCTCATCCCGATCACGGCGAACGACCTGGTGCTCGACGCCGCGGCGGCCGAACTGGCCTGTCCGGACCTGGGACTGCGTCTGGCCGAGGCGCAGGATCTGAGCGTCCTCGGCCCGCTGGCCGTCGTGATCGAGTCCTCGTCGACGGTGGCCGAGGCCCTGCGGCTCGCGTCCCGGTACATGTTCGTGCACAGCCCGGCGCTCAGTGTCGGCGTCGAGGCCGACCCGTACGGGGCCCGCGGCGTCGTCGCCCTGACGTACCGCAAGGACCTGCACGAGTCGCCGTACTCGCCGCAGGCGATGGAGCTCGGCCTCGGACTCTTCCAGCGGATCGCACGCGTGCTCGTCGGCAGCAGGGCCGGGCTGCGGTCCGTCGAGTTCCCGCATCAGCCGCTCTCGCCGGTGCGCCGCTACACCGAGTTCTTCGGGGCCGACGTGCGCTTCGGCCGTCCCGCGGGGGCGCTGCGGGTCGAACGGCATCTGCTCGACGGGCAGTTCGCGACCGCCGACGCGACGATCCGGCGGCTGGCCGTGGAGTACCTCGCCGACCGGTACGCCGACCCGGCCGCCGCCGTGTCCACGCAGGTCCGGCGCGCCCTGGCGGGCAGCCTCGGCGCAGGACCCCCCGCGCTCGGCGGGGTCGCCCGGCTGCTGTCCGTGCACCCCCGCACACTGCAGCGTCGGCTGGCCGCCGAGGGGACCACCTTCGAGGCGGTCCTCGACGAGGTGCGGCGGGACGCGGCGCACCGGTATCTCACGACGACGCGGCTGCCGCTCGGGCAGGTCGCCGCGCTGGTCGGGTTCACCGAGCAGTCCACGCTCAGTCACTGCGTGCGGCGCTGGTTCGGGACGAGCCCCCGTGCGCTGCGCCGGGCCGCCGACTCCGGCCCCGGTCTGTCGCGCTGAAACAAGTACCGTTCCGCCGTTGCCCGCACCCTGGGTCGGACAGCCCACCCAGGAGGAGCGACTCATGGTGCAGCAGGCAGCGCGCGGCGGACCGGATCTCGACGCGATCGGCGCCCGGCCGATCCCCGAGTTCGACGGCGTGCACGAGGTGTGGCCCCGGGGCGAGCGGCTGGCGGAGGTCCGACGGGCCGCGGCGGCGTACAAGCCGCGCTTCAAGGAGCAGGGACAGGTCCGTGCCGTGCGCTCGGTGGACATCGCGGCGGCGCCGTACCCGGTCGCCTACGCCTTCCACGGAGCGGTGTCGGTGCCCACGCTGCCGCTGATCTCGATGATCAACCGCATGGTCGTCGTCCAGTACGACGACTGGAACGGCACCCCGCGCACGCTCGTCTTCGAACCCACGGTGCCCGACGGATCCGCCGAGGCGCCCTTCTACCGGAACCTGCGCCGGCTCACCGCGAAGGTGCCCGGCGGCCGCCTGGTCGAGAAGGCCGTCCTCAAGTACTACAACGAGCCCGGTGACGTCCTCACGCGGCTCGGCCTCGGCGCCGACGACATCGACTTCTGCACCTTCGACCATCTGCACGTGCAGGACCCGCGGATGATCCTCGGCTCGACCGAGGTCATCGAGGGCGAGACGACGCCGCGCGGCCCGCTGTTCGGCGCGGCGCGGATGCTCGTGCACCGCCGCGAGCTCGCCACGCTGGAGTCGCTGCACCCGATGCAGTGGGCGTGGTACGTCGACGGCGGGCTCGGCGGGGTGGACCCGTACAAGTTCGTGACGT
>NZ_WWIA01000856.1 GCF_009870065.1 Streptomyces sp. SID5785
TGCGGCTGACCCAGCCGAACCAGGCGGGCCAGAACGACCAGATCGGCGAGCCCCACGGGCTCGTCACGGCCCCCGACGGGCGCGTCCTGTACATCGGGCGCGGCGGTGCGGACGCCTCCCAGCCGGTCGTCACGGACTGGAACGACCCGGACGTCGGCAAGGGCAAGGGCCAGATCCACGTCTACGACCCGAAGACCAAGAAGGTCACCCTCGCCGGCGAGCTGACCGTCTTCGGCAACAAGGGCGGCGGCGACGAGCTGGTCAAGGTCGAGGAGGGGCTGCTCGGCATCGAGCTGGACCCGAAGTTCGAGGAGAACGGGTGGGTGTACCTGCACTACACCCCGCACTCGCAGCTCGACCGCGACAAGCAGCTGGCCGAACGCCGGGTCTCGCGCTTCACGATGGACCTGACGACGAACAAGCTGGACCTGGCCAGCGAGAAGGTCCTGCTGAAGTGGCCCGTGCAGGTGCACAGTTGCTGCCACGCCGGTGGCGGGATGGCCTGGGACTCCAAGGGGAACCTGTACATCGCGACCGGTGACAACAACTCCTCGCAGTTCAGCGACGGGTACTCGGGCAACAACCCGGAGCCGAACTACAAGGGCGTGTCGTTCGCCGACGCGCGCCGCACCGCCGGCAACACGAACAACCTCAACGGAAAGATCCTGCGCATCCACCCGGAGGCGGACGGGACCTACTCCCTGCCGGAGGGCAACCTCTTCACCGGCAAGGAGACCGACGAGGGCGGCGGCAAGACGCGCGGCGAGATCTACGTGATGGGCGTCCGCAACCCGGCGCGCATCTCGGTCGACAAGAAGACCGACACGCTCTACGCGGGCTGGGTCGGTCCCGACGCGGGTGAGCCGTCGACGACCTGGGGTCCGGCGAAGTACGACACGTTCGCCGTCATCACCAAGGCGTCCAACCGCGGCTGGCCGTACTGCATGGGCAACAAGCAGCCCTACCGCGACCGCAACCTGCCGGACCCGACGAAGCCGCTGGGCTGGTACGACTGCGACCACCTGAAGAACGAGTCGCCGAACAACGACGGCCTCGTCAACATCCCGCCGATGACGCCGAACAACATCTGGTACTCCCCGCAGGGCGGCGCCCCGGACTACCCGCGCGACGCGAACGGCGTCCCCTCGTACAAGCAGGAGGAGGCGACCTACCTGCTGCCGTGGCTCAAGGGCGGCGGCCAGGCCGCGATGGACGGTCCCGTCTACCGCTACGACGCGTCGATCCCGAACGCGGACAAGTGGCCGAGCTACTGGGACGGCAAGTGGTTCATCGGCGACTTCTACGACGCGGACCAGCCGCGCCACGCGGTCCTCACGGATCCGAAGACGCACGGGGACGGGTCGATCCCGGTCCACGCCGAGTCGCTGAAGAAGATCGTGCCGATCGGCAACGACGGCATCAAGAACCTCATGGACTGGAAGTTCGGTCCCGACGGAGCGCTCTACGTCCTCGACTACGGACGCGGCTTCTTCACCTCCGACGCCAAGTCGGCGCTGTGGAAGGTCACGTACACGGGCGGCGCGGCGACCCCGGCGGCCGGTCAACTGGCCAGGAAGGGGCAGTGACATGGTGACCCGGCACCGACCGAGAGTGTGGCTGGCGCTGCTCGCCGCGCTGCTGATGTGCCTCGGCCTCGGCAGCACGACGACGGCGTACGGCCGGCCCGACGACACCGCCGCCCCGGCGGCGGCCGAACAGGTCCTGACCTGGACGGCGGGCGACGACATCACCAAGTACGGGTCCGCCCCGGAGACTGCGGTCGCCGGCAAGGCGACGATCGTGTTCGAGAACAGCGAGGCGACCGGCAACACGACCGGCATGCCGCACACGCTGACCTTCGACGTGTCGGACCCCGAGTACAACAACGACGTGCCGCTGAACATCCTGGCCAACCCGAACGACGACCAGGGCGGCAAGCACTCGGCGGAGGTCACCCTCTCCCCCGGCACGTACCGCTACCACTGCACGATCCCCGGCCACACCAGCATGACGGGGGTCCTCGTGGTGACGGACGGCGGCGGCGGAGACGACACCACCGCGCCCGAGACCTCGGCGAAGGCCGAGGGGCAGACGAACGCGGACGGTGCGTTCGTCGGCTCGGCCTCGGTCACCCTGGCCGCGACCGACGACGGCTCCGGTGTCGACCGGATCGAGTACGCGCTCGACGACGCCGGGTACACGCCGTACACGGCGCCGGTCGTCGTCGACCAGGTCGGCGAGCACACCCTGAAGTACAAGGCGACGGACAAGGCGGGCAACGCCGCCGAGGAGAAGTCGCTGTCCTTCACGGTGGTCGCACCGCCGACGGACGACACGACGCCGCCGGAGACCTCGGCGACCGTCACCGGCGAGAAGGACGACAGCGGCGCCTACCTCGGTATGGCGACGGTGACGGTCTCCGCTTCGGACACCGGCTCCGGGGTCAACTCGGTGGAGTACGCGCTCGGCGCGGACGGCGCCTGGCAGCCCTACACCGCGCCGGTGATGGTGCACGAGCCGGGCGCGCACACGGTGCGGTTCCGGGCCGCGGACAAGGCCGGGAACCAGGCGGCCGAGAAGTCCGTCGACTTCACGGTCGTGGAGCCGCCGGCCCAGGACACGACGCCTCCGTCGGTGTCGCTCGCGGTCGCGGGTGACAAGAACTCCGACGGTGCGTACATCAACGGCGCGCGGCTGACGCTGACGGCCACGGACGACGACTCGGGCGTCGACAAGGTCGAGTACTCGCTGGACGGCGGACCGTACCTCGCGTACGGCGAGCCGGTGGTCGTGGACCGGGTGGGCGCCCACTCGGTGGCCTACCGGGCGAGCGACAAGGCGGGCAACGCGTCCGAGGCACAGACCTTCCTGTTCGCGGTCGCCTCCGGCGGCGGGGTGCCCGCACCCGACTGCGCGGAGTACGACGAGCGTTCCACGGTGTTCGTCGGCACGGTCGACACCGGCGTCCCGAACCGGGTGACCGAGAACCGCTGCCGGATCAACGAGCTGATCGAGGACGAGAAGGAGTGGACCTCCCAGGCCCTCTTCCTCAAGCACGTCAAGAAGGTCACCGACCAGCTCCTCAAGCAGGGCGCCATCGACCAGCGCGAGTACAAGAAGATCAACAAGGCGGCGAAGCAGTCCGGGATCGGCAAGCCGGGGCAGACCGAGGGCTACCGGAAGATCATGGACGGCACGCAGGAGTCGTTCGCCAAGTGGGAGCAGGTCGGCGGCGGTAAGTTCGCGCTGAACCCCGACGGCTCGATCACCAGCAGCACCGATGTCGACGGCATGGGCATGCTGTGGTTCCCGCAGCGCAAGTACGGCGACTTCTCGCTGAAGCTCCAGTGGCGCGACGACGCCCCGGGCACGGGCAACGCCAACGGCGGTGTGTTCGTGCGCTTCCCGTGGGTGCACGACAACCCCGAGGAGCCGAACCCCGAGTGGGTCGCCATCAAGTTCGGGCACGAGATCCAGGTGCTCGACAAGCCCGACGGCGACATGTACAAGACCGGTTCGGTCTACGGCTTCGACCGGGTCGGGCTCGCGGGAGCGGGCGTCACCCAGAAGGGCACGTGGAACGACTACGAGGTCAAGGTGGTGGACCAGCACTTCTCGATCTACCGCAACGGTGTGCTGATCAACGAGTTCGACAACACCGGTGGCCAGGTCTTCGAGCCCCCGCGGGGCGACGACCCGGGCACCGACGGCCGGCGCTTCGCCTCCGGCTACGTCGGACTCCAGGTGCACAGCACCTCGGACGTCATCTCGTACCGGGACATCCGCATCAAGGAGCTGTGAGCCGCTCCCCCGTCACCGTCCGGTGACACCGAGCCGGGTCAGTCCTCGTGTCTGGCCCGGCTCGGCTGTACCCGCTTGGGCTCGCCCGGCATCTTCGGGTACTCCGGCGGATAGGGCAGGTCGCCCAGGCCCCGGTCCTTCGCGTCCCGGTCGGCGAGTTCGAGCAGGGCGTCGAGCCGGTGGCGCTCCTTGTCCATGTCCGCGTGGACGTCGCCGAGCGCGGCGTACCGCTCGGGCATCGTGACGATGTCGAAGTCGCGGGGCAGCGCGTCGCCGAGCTCGTCCCAGGTGAGCGGGGCGGACACCGGGGCGTTCGGGCGGGCACGGATCGAGTAGGCGGAGGCGATCGTGCGGTCGCGGGCCGTCTGGTTGAAGTCCACGAAGATCCGCTCGCCGCGCTCCTCCTTCCACCAGGCCGTGGTGACGTGGTCCGGCATCCGCCGCTCCAGCTCGCGCCCGCAGGCGATGGCGGCGCGCCGCACCTCGACGAAGGTCCAGCGTGGCTCGATCGGCACGAAGACGTGCAGCCCGCGGCCCCCGGACGTCTTGGGCCAGCCGCGCAGCCCCCCGAAGTCGTGCAGTACGGAGCGCAGTTCGCGGGCGGCGTGCACGGCGTCGGAGTAGTCCGTGCCGGGCTGCGGATCGAGGTCGATGCGCAGCTCGTCGGGGTGGTCGGGATCCTCGCGGCGCACCGGCCAGGGGTGGAAGGTGAGCGTGCCGAACTGGGCGGCCCACAGGACGGCGGCGACCTCGGTGGGGCACATCTCGTCGGCGGTGCGGCCCGAGGGGAAGGTGATGGTGGCGGTGGGGATCCAGTCGGGCAGGTTCCGGGCGGCGCGCTTCTGGTAGAAGTGCTCGCCGCCGAGGCCCTCGGGGTAGCGCTCGAGGGTGGTGGGCCGGTCGCGCAGGGCGCGCAGGATGCCGTCGCCGACGGCGAGGAAGTACCGGGCCACGTCCCGCTTGGTGTAGCCGGACGCGCCTCCGTCGGGGAAGTAGATCTTGTCGGGGCTGGACAGACGCACCGTCCGCCCGCCCGCCTCCAGCTCGACCGCCGCACCCTTGCTGCCCATGCGCCCACGCTAGGCCCGCGGGACGAACCACGCACACCGGGCGGTCTCCACCCCGACGGGACAGAATCGGTGCATGGATCTTCCCGTCACGCCGCCCGTCCGTCCGATGCTCGCGAAGTCCGCCGCGCGTATCCCGGCGGGGATGCACTACGAGGCGAAGTGGGACGGCTTCCGCGCGATCGTGTTCCGCGACGGGCCCGAGATCGAGCTCACCAGCCGCACCACCAAGTCGCTGACCAGGTACTTTCCCGAGCTGGTGGCCGCGCTCGCCGAACGCCTTCCCGAGCGCTGCGTCCTCGACGGGGAGATCGTGATCGCGCGGGACGGGCGGCTGGACTTCGACGCGCTGACCGAGCGCATCCACCCCGCCGAGTCCCGGGTGCGCACGCTCGCGGAGCGCACCCCCGCCTCCTTCGTGGCCTTCGACGTCCTCGCCCTCGGCGACGCGTCGCTGCTCGACGCACCGCTGACCGAGCGCCGGGCCCGGCTGGAGGACGCGCTGGCGCAGGCGTCCGCGCCGGTGCACCTGGCACCCGCGACGACGGACGCGGAGCTGGCGCATCGCTGGTTCGAGCAGTACGAGGGCGCGGGCCTGGACGGGGTCGTGGCCAAGCCGCTCGACCTGCGCTACCGGCAGGACGAGCGGCTGATGGTCAAGATCAAGCACGAGCGCACCGCGGACTGCGTGGTCGCCGGGTACCGCTTCCACAAGAGCGGCCCGGTCGTCGGCTCCCTGCTGCTCGGCCTCTACGACGACACAGGCACACTCCAGCACGTCGGGGTGTGTGCGGCGTTCACCATGAAACGCCGCACCGAGCTGATCGCCGAGCTGGAGCCGCTGCGGACCGACGCGGCCGACGGGCATCCGTGGGCGGCGTGGACCGACGGCGCCGCGCACGAGAAGTCCCGGATGCCGGGCGCGACCAGCCGCTGGACGGGCAAGAAGGACCTGTCGTGGGTGGCGCTGCGCCCGGAGCGGGTGGCCGAGGTGGCGTACGAGCACATGGAGAACGGGGCCCGCTTCCGGCACACGGCCCGCTTCCGGCGCTGGCGGCCCGACCGCACGCCGGAGTCCTGCACCTACGCGCAGCTGGACGAGCCGGTGTCGTTCGACCTCGCCGACGTGCTGCGCTGACCGGTCCGCTCTGCGCGCGCCGGAGCGGGATGACGGGCCGCTCCCGCGGGTACATCACCGGCGTGGACATACTGCGCAGGCGCGCCGTCGTGGCCGGACTGCTCGCGGCACTGCTCGCCGCCTGCACCCCGGCCGCCGGGCCGCCGGACGGGGGCGAGTCGTCCGCCACGCCGTCGCGCACACCGTCGGCGGGCGCCGCCCTACTCGCGGTCAAGATCGACAACGTGGGCCCGGCCCGGCCGCAGACCGGCCTCGAGGACGCGGACCTGGTGTACGCGGAGCAGGTCGAGGGCGGCCTGAGCCGGCTGATGGCGCTCTACGGGACGCGCGCGCCCCGCACCGTGGGGCCGGTGCGCAGCGCGCGCGAGACCGACCTCGAGCTCCTGGGCCGCTTCGACCGGCCGACGCTCGCGTTCTCGGGCGCGCAGAGCGCGCTGCTCCCCGCCATCGAGAAGGCGCCGCTGCGCGCCGTGACGCCCGGGGAGGCCGAGGGGGCCTTCTTCCGCGGCAGCGACCGGCCCGCGCCGCACAATCTCTATCTCCGCCCGGGCAAGCTGGGCCGCACCGTGTCGGGGACGAACGCGGGCACGCTCGCCGGGTACCGGTTCGCCGCGCGGCGCCCCGACGGCGGCCGGCCGGTCACGGAGCGCACGGTGCGCTTCCCGGCCGCGCGGTTCACCTTCAGCTGGTCGGACGCCGAACACCGCTGGCGCGTCGCGATGGACGGGCGCGCCGCGGTCACGGCCGGAGGCGCACGGCTGGAGGCCGCCACCGTGGTCGTCCAGTACGTACAGGTGCGGGACTCGCGCCTGCACGACAAGCTGGGCAACGCCTCGCCCCTGTCGCGCACCGTCGGCGCGGGCCGGGCCGAGGTGCTGCGCGACGGCCGGTCCTATCCGGCGCGCTGGCAGCGGCCGACGGCGGCGGACGGCACCGCGTTCACGGCGGCGGACGGCGGGGCGCCGCTGCCCTTCGCCCCGGGACCGGTGTGGGTCGTCCTGGCGAAGGCCTGACCGCCCGGCGCTAACGCAGTCCCCGGCCGGTCTCCAGGAACTCCCTGGCGCGCGCGGCGAGACCGTCGGCGCCGCACGAACGGGCCAGCGTCAGACCGCGGTTGAGCTCCGACAGGGAGCGGGCGGCGATGCCGTAGTCGACGCGGGCCTGCGCGTGCTCGTAGGCGCAGGGCGAGGCCTCCAGGTAGGTCACCGCCTTGGCGTACAGCGTGAGTTGGGCCTGTCCCGTCTCCAGGGCGGCGGCGCAGCGCAGGGCCTCGCCGATCGCGGTGTCGGTGCCGAAGCGCTCGGCCTGGACGCGGGCCTCGGCGGCCAGCTCGGCGGCGCGCCGCGGGTCGGTGAGGGCGAGCGCGCGGGCCAGGTCGCAGGCCCAGGGCGCCATGATCGTGTTGTGTCCGCCGCGGGCCATGGAGGCCTTCGCCGCGGCCTCCAGCTCGCTGATGCCCGCCTCGACCTCGCCGGTGGCCAGGAGCAGCCGGCCGCGCACGGAGTGGGCGTCGGGCAGGACGAGCGTGGACGGGTAGGGCGGGCCGAAGGAGTAGCGCTCGGCGACCTCGAGTGCCTCGTGGGGCTTGCCGCGGGCCAGGAGCGTGTCGATGAGGATGCACGCCGCGTCCCAGTGCATCGGCAGGCCGGTGCCGACGCGGTCCGCGAGGCGCAGCGCCTCCCGCAGCAGGGCCTCGGCCTCGGTGAGCCGGCCGCGTCTGCGGTGCACGAAGCCGACGAAGGCCTGGGCGAGCGCGAGGTGACCGCCGCTCCAGCCGGCCGTCTCGTACGCGCGGACGGCCTCGGTGAACAGGCTCTCGGCGCGGTCGAGCCGGTCGCTGAACACGTAGGCGTTGCCGAGCATGATGAGGACCTCGAAGCCCCACTCGGGGTCGGTCCAGCCGAGCCCGGGGGCCAGCCGTCCGTTCACCAGGGCGCGGTCGCAGCGCTCGACGACCTCCTCCGCGTTCTCCCCGCGGGTCATCGCGTCGAAGGCGCGCAGGATGAGCAGCACCCGCTCGGGGTTGGCACGGCCGGGCAGCTGGTCGGCGAGCGCCGCCAGGTTCCGCGAGCGGCCCGGGGAGTCCTCCTCGCCCGCGTGGATGCCCTCCCACATGAAGTGGACGGCCTGCAGGCGCAGTCGGGCCG
The DNA here is from genome assembly GCF_009870065.1 of Streptomyces sp. SID5785. Lineage (GTDB taxonomy): Bacteria > Actinomycetota > Actinomycetes > Streptomycetales > Streptomycetaceae > Streptomyces. The sequence goes on from NZ_WWIA01000856.1 coordinate 8,154, forward strand.
GGCCGGGTTCCAGCAGTTCGGCCTCGGCGTCGATCAGCCGGAGCGCGTCCTCCAACTGGTCGTTGTGGACCAGGGCCTGGGAGAGCCGGCACACCGCGTCGACGCGGAGGTCGCCGGTCAGGCCCGGCGTCGTGTCGAGGGCCGCCGTCAGGTGCCGGATCGTCTTGGCGGGCGAGGTGAGCAGCGTGGCGCAGCCCAGTTCGTACAGCACCTCGGGCCGGGTCTCGGGCAGCGGCGGCTCCGCGAGGGCGCGCTCCAGACAGCGCCGGGCGGCCTCGGGGGCGCCGACCGCGAGGTGTTCACGGGCGGCGGCACGCATCTGCTCGACGAGTTCGGGGTCGTCGTCGGGGTGGACCTCGAGGAGGTGCCGGGACGCGGCGGCGGGTCCGTGGCCGGAGGCGGTGACGGCCCAGGCGGCCTGGCCGTGCATGGCGGTGCGGGTGGCGGGCGGGATCGCGTCGTAGACGGCGGAGGCGATCAGCGGGTGGACGAACTCCAGGGTGCCGACGTCCCCGTAGGTGGTGTCGGTGAGGATGCGGGCGGCGAGGAGACGCTCGGCGCAGCGCCCGGCCTGTTCGGGGTTCATCCCGGCCAGGAGCGCGGCGAGTCCGGGCTCGATCCGGGTGCCGAGGATGGCGGCGGCCCAGGCGAAGCGGGTGGCGTCGACACCGAGTCCCTCGAGGCGGTCGACGAGGCCGCGGCCGCGGGCCGACCTGTTCAGGGCGCGCAGCCGGGTGGCGGACTCCTCCTGCGGCGCGAGACCGCTGTCCTGCATCTTGGCGAGCAGTTCGACCGTCTCGTACGGGTTTCCGCCGGTGACCGCCCAGACCTCGCGGCAGAACGGGTCGTCGGCGTGGGCGCCGAGCGTGGCGCGGGTCAGGCCCGCGGTGGCGTCCGGGGTGAGGGCGCGCAGCCGGGTGGTGCCGGGCCGGGCGGCGTCGCTCACGGCGTCCAGGCACGCGGCGGCGCGGGCGTCCTCGGGGTCGCGCTGGGCGACGACGACGAGGACGGGCAGGTCGTCGAGGCGTTCGGCGAACGCGGCGAGCCATTCGAGGGTCTCGAGGTCGGCCCAGTGGGCGTCGTCCACGAGGAGCACCAGCGGCCAGTGCAGCCGGGCCAGTCGGGAGACCGCCGCGACGAGACCGTCACGCACACCCTGGGGGTCCGCCTGACGTCCCGTCGGCTCGGCTATCCCGAGCGCGGGGCCCGCGATGTCGTACCAGTCGCCGAAGTACTCGCGGGCCTCGTCCTCGGTGAGTGCGAGCAGGGCGGGCTGGAGCAGCTGGCGCACGACGTTGAAGGGGACGGAGGTGACCGTCTCCCCGCCGCGTGCGGACCAGACGGTGGCGCGGCCCGCGGCCATCGCCTCGACCTGGCCGAGCAGGGCCGTCTTGCCGAGGCCCGCCTCCCCCTTGTACACGACGAGGCTGCCGGACGAGGCGGCGTCCGCGCACAGGTCGTCAAGTGCCCTCGCGGCGGCGGCGAGTTCGGACTCCCGCTCGTACAGCGGCGGGCCTGAGGAGGCGGCGTCGGCGTGCCGTCCCTGAGTCATCCCGCACCCTCCCGGTGTGTGCGCGTCGGTCATGCGGCGTACTGCACCGAGCCTAGTCCGCGCCGACCTGCCGCGGAGGGGGGTCGTCGCAGCTCGTGGCGAACAGCGGGCGCCCGCCGGTGACGATCCGGTCGCTTCGCGGACCCTCTCATCACGTTTTCAGGCGCGCCTCATACTGTTTCGTCCATA
>NZ_WWIA01000857.1 GCF_009870065.1 Streptomyces sp. SID5785
TCCGGCATGTGGTCGAAGTTCATGCCGTAGATCCCCGCGATCAGGGTCGGCACCGCGGCCATCGCCGCCCACGACGAGATCTTGCGCATGTCGTCGTTCTGCCGCACCCCCATCTGCGCCAGGTGCGCCGACAGGATGTCCGACACGAGCCGGTCCAGGCCCTCCACGCCCTCGTTGACGCGCGTCAGGTGGTCGTTCACGTCCCGGAAGAAGGGCTGCGCGTCCGTGCTCACGAACGGCACCGCACGCTCGCCCCACGGACCGACGCCGGACAGCCGTGCCATCGGCAGCACCAGCGGCCCGGTCGCCCGCCGGAACTCCAGGATCTGCCGCTTGAACGTGTAGATCCGCGACGCCGTGTCCCGCGAGCCGCCGCCGTCCGGCGAGAAGACCTCCGCCTCCAGCTCCTCCAGGTCCACCTGCAGCTCGCCCGCGACCTCCAGATAGTGGTCCACGGTCGCGTCGGCGACCGCGTACAGGACCGCCGTCGGCCCGTGCGCCAGGAACTCCGGGTCCTGCTCCAGACGCCTGCGCACGGCCTTCAGCGGCGCGCACTCGCCGTGCCGCACCGTCACCACGAACGAGTCGCCCAGGAACAGCATCACCTCGCCCGTGGACACCCGGTCGCTGTGCGGCTCGTAGAGCACCGGCTTGAGGACGACGAACAGCGAGTCGTCGTAGATCTCCAGCTTGGGCCGCTGGTGCGCCTTCAGGGCGTCCTCGACGGCCAGCCGGTGCAGCCCGAACTCCGCGCTGACCCGGGCGAACTCCTCCTCGGTCGCCTCGTGCAGCCCGATCCACACGAACGCGTCCCCCGACGACCTGGCCTCCTGCAGCGCGTCGGACCAGTCCGCGTGCCGCTCCGTGCGGCGCCCGTCCCGGTAGACCGCGCAGTCGACAATCATGTCGGGCATTCTTCCCAGGGCTCCCGGGGGCCGCACCTCAGCACGGCCTACGCTGGCCCGTATGCCCACGCTGATTCTCGTCCGGCACGGACGCTCCACCGCCAACACCGCGGGTCTGCTCGCCGGGTGGACCCCCGGCGTGGCCCTCGACGAGCGCGGCGCCGCACAGGCCGCCGCGCTGCCCGCCCGCCTCGCGGACGTCCCGCTGAGCGAGGTCGTCAGCAGCCCGCTGCAGCGCTGCCGTGAGACCGTGGCGCCGCTGCTCGCCGCCCGGCCCGGGCTCGAGCTGCGCACCGACGACCGCATCGGGGAGTGCGACTACGGCGACTGGTCGGGACGCAAGCTCGCCGAGCTCGCCGACGAGCCCCTCATGAAGGTCGTCCAGCAGCATCCGACCGCCGCCGCGTTCCCCGGCGGCGAGTCCATGCGGCAGATGCAGCACCGCGCCGCCGAGGCGGTACGGGAGTGGAACGCGCGCGTGGCGGAGCGGCACGGCCCCGACGCCGTCTACCTGATGTGCTCGCACGGCGACATCATCAAGTCCCTTGTGGCCGACGCCCTGGGCCTCCACCTGGACCTCTTCCAGCGCATCTCCGTGGAACCCTGCTCCGTCACGGCGATCCGCTACACCGAGCTGCGCCCCTTCCTCGTACGCCTCGGTGACACGGGCGACTTCGCGTCACTGGCGCCCACGCCCCGGGCGGCGGGCCCGGACGCGCCCGTCGGCGGCGGCGCGGGCGCACCGTGATCGTCGGCCGCAGTAGGGTGAACCACCTGTAGGGGCGGTTCCGCAGACCCCGGTGCGCCGTTCCCAGAAGTCCCAGACCAGTTCCCCAGATCCCCAATGGAGACAGGACGTGTCCCGTCAGGTGTTCCTCTACGACCCTCCGGAGCGTTTCGTGGCCGGCACGGTCGGACTCCCCGGGCGCCGCACCTTCTTCCTGCAGGCCTCGGCAGGTACGCGCGTCACGAGCGTGGCGCTGGAGAAGACCCAGGTCGCCGCGCTCGCCGAGCGCATGGACGAGCTGCTCGACGAGGTCGTGCGGCGCAGCGGCGGCAATGCCCCGGTGCCGGCCGTCGCGCCCTCGGAGATCTCCGACACGGCGCCCCTCGACGCCCCGGTCGAGGAGGAGTTCCGCGTCGGCACCATGGCGCTCGCCTGGGACGGCGACGAGCAGCGCATGATCGTCGAGGCCCAGGCCCTCGTCGAGCTGGACGCCGAGTCCGAGGAGGACCTCGCCGAGGCCGAGGAGCGGCTCCTCCAGGACGAGGAGAACGGCCCGCCGATGCTCCGCGTCCGGCTGACCGGACCGCAGGCGCGCGCGTTCGCCAAGCGGGCCCTGGACGTCGTCAACGCGGGCCGGCCGCCGTGCCCGCTGTGCAGCCTGCCGCTCGACCCGGAGGGACACGTATGTCCGCGCCAGAACGGATACCGGCGCGGAGCGTGAGCGCCCCCACCGACCTCGCCGCCCTCGACCTCCTGACCCGCGGCGCGCTGGAGGTCCGCGGCCGGATCCGCGAGGCCTCGAACGCGGTGCTGCTGTGCACCGTCTCCCTCGAGGGCCGCGAGGCCGCCTGCGTCTACAAGCCGGTGCGCGGCGAGCGGCCCCTGTGGGACTTCCCCGACGGCACGCTCGCCCAGCGCGAGGTGGCCGCCTACGAGGTCTCCGAGGCGCTCGGCTGGGGCCTCGTGCCGCCCACCGTGCTGCGCGACGGACCGTACGGCGAGGGCATGTGCCAGCTGTGGATCGACGGGCCCGAGGAGACGGCCGGGACACCCGGGACCGCAGAGACGCCAGAAACCGACGGGGCGCCCGAAGCCGACGGGGCGCCCGAAACCGATGGGATGCCCGGGGCCGGGCCGCTGCTCGCGCTCGTCGACGGCGAGGAGCCGGGGGAGGGCTGGAAGGCCATCGGGCTCGCCGAGGTCGGCGAGGGCCGCACGGCCCTGCTCGTGCACGCCGACGACCCGCGCCTGCGCCGCCTGGCGGTGCTCGACGCGGTGATCAACAACGGCGACCGCAAGGGCGGCCACCTGCTGCTCGACGCCGCGGGCCGGCTCTACGGCATCGACCACGGCGTGACCTTCAACGCCGAGGACAAGCTGCGCACCCTGTTGTGGGGCTGGGCGGGCGATCCGCTCACCGACGAGGCGACGGCCGCACTGGAGGGTCTGCGGGCCGCGCTGGCGGCAGGGGAGCCGCTCGCGGTCCGGCTCGGCGGTCTGATCACCGGGGCCGAGCTGGAGGCGGTGCGCGAGCGGGTGGCCGAGCTGCTCGCGACCGGGCGGCACCTGGAGCCCGGCGGGGACTGGCCGGCGATCCCCTGGCCGCCCGTGTGACGGCGGCCCCGGCCGTCCGTCCGGGGGCGGCCGACCGTCGGGCGGGCTACGTTCGAGGGCATGACCAAGCTGATAGTCGAGGACCGGATCGACCGCCCGCCCAAGGACGTGTTCGAGGCGATCGTCAGCCCCGAGAGCCTGTCCGCGTTCTTCACCGCCGAGGCGTCGGCCGCGATGGTGCCGGGCACCACGGTGACGTGGCGGTTCGGCCACGTGGACGCGGCGTTCGACGTCGAGATCGGCGACGTCGAGGCGGACCGGCTGATCACGTGGCGCTGGCCGGGCAGCGAGGTGACCGTCGAACTCGCCGACGAGGGCGGGGCGACGAGGATCACGATCACCGAGGACACGGTGGGCGACGGCCCGGACGGGGCGGCGCGGGCCGTGGGGCAGACCCAGGGGTGGGTGTACTTCGTGTGTGCCCTGCGCGCCTGGCTGCTGCACGGGATCCGGCACTTCGGTCTGTCCGGCGCGATCCGCGTCACGCTCACCTGATCCCGCCGCCGTCCCGCGCGATCCAGTCAGATCCCGCCCGATCCAGCCCATGGACGGCTTCCGCGCAAGAGGGCCTTGTCGGTCATCACACCGGTCCGGTTCGTATGCGGAAGCACCGTCCGGTTAGGCTCGACCCATGCATGCCTGGCCCGCTTCTGAGGTCCCCGCCCTGCCTGGCAAGGGCTGCGACCTGAGGATCCACGACACCGCGACCGAGGGGCTCGTCACCCTTGCCCCCGGTCCCGTCGCCCGTATCTACGTCTGCGGCATCACCCCGTACGACGCGACCCACATGGGTCACGCGGCGACCTACAACGCGTTCGACCTCGTGCAGCGCGTGTGGCTCGACACCAAGCGGCAGGTTCACTATGTCCAGAACGTGACGGACGTCGACGACCCGCTGCTCGAGCGGGCCGTGCGTGACGGCGTCGACTGGGTGGGCCTCGCCGAGCGGGAGACCGCCCTGTTCCGTGAGGACATGACCGCCCTGCGGATGCTCCCGCCGCAGCACTACGTCGGCGCCGTCGAGGCGATACCCGGCATCGTGCCGCTCGTCGAGCGGCTCCGCGACGCGGGCGCCGCCTACGAGCTCGAGGGCGACATCTACTTCTCCGTCGAGTCCGACCCGCACTTCGGCTCCGTGTCGAACCTCGACGCGGCCGCGATGCGACTGCTGTCCGCCGAGCGCGGGGGTGACCCGGACCGTCCGGGCAAGAAGAACCCGCTCGACCCGATGCTGTGGATGGCCGCCCGTGAGGGCGAGCCCAGCTGGGACGGCGGCTCGCTCGGCGCGGGGCGCCCCGGCTGGCACATCGAGTGTGTCGCCATCGCCCTCGACCATCTCGGCATGGGTTTCGACGTCCAGGGCGGCGGATCCGACCTGGCCTTCCCGCACCACGAGATGGGCGCCTCGCACGCCCAGGCGCTCACCGGCGAGTTCCCGATGGCCAAGGCGTACGTGCACGCCGGCATGGTCGCGCTCGACGGCGAGAAGATGTCCAAGTCCCGGGGCAACCTGGTCTTCGTCTCCCGGCTCCGGCGCGACGGCGTCGACCCGGCCGCCATCCGGCTGGCGCTCCTGGCCCACCACTACCGGTCCGACTGGGAGTGGACCGACCAGGTGCTCGCCGACGCGGTGGAGCGGCTCGGGCGCTGGCGCGCGGCCGTGTCGCGGCCCGACGGGCCGCCCGCCGAGGCGCTGGTCGAGGAGATCCGCGAGGCCCTGGCCGAGGACCTGGACGCGCCGGCCGCGCTGGCCGCGGTCGACCGCTGGGCGGCCGCGCAGGCTTCCGGCGGCGGCACGGACGAGGGGGCCCCCGGGGTCGTCTCGCGGGCCGTCGACGCGCTGCTCGGCGTCGCTCTGTAGGACCCACATCACGAACAGCCCCTCCGGCCGGAGAGTTGAGCTCCGGGGCGCCGCCCCGGGCCCGCTCGTCCGCCGCCGGAGGGGCTTTGTCGTGCCCGGTCACCGGACGACGGCGTCGGCCATCTAGCCGCGTGCAAGAAACTGCGCTAAACAACGCCCATGCGAACATCATTGCGCACGCATGCCTCCGGGCGGCTCAGATCCGCCGTCGCCGTCGCCGCTCTCGTCCTGGCGGCGGCGCTCACCGGCCCCGCCCCCGCGCAGGCCGACGACAGCGCCGGCACCGTCGGCGACCTCACCGGCTTCCACGCCGACGGAGCCCGCTACACCCTCGACGCGGGCGCCTCGAAGGCCCGCGTCAGCTTCGTGTCCGACGAGACCTTCCGGATCGAACTGGCCCCCGACGGCACCTTCACCGACCCGGCCGGCGACGAGATCGTGCTGCCCCAGGGCAAGCCGCCCGCCACCCGCTGGAAGGACCGCGGCGACCGCTACGAACTCAGCAGCGCCGCGGTCACCCTGCGCGCCTACAAGTCCCCGCTGCGGTTCGCCCTGTTCAGGAACGACGGCACCCGTCTGTGGGAGGAGACCCGGCCGCTCGCCTGGACCGCCGACAGCACCACCCAGACCCTGGACCGCGGCGCCGACGAGCAGTACTACGGCGTCGGCATGCAGAACGGCCGCGGCAACACCTCGCTGCGCGGCCAGCGGGCCGAGGCCGAGGTGGACTACGACTGGGACGACGGGGGCCACCCCAACTCCGTGCCGTTCTACCTCTCCTCGGCGGGCTACGGCGTCTTCCGCAACACCTTCGCGCCCGGCACCTACGACTTCGGCGCGCCCGTGACCGCCGCCGCGAAGGAACGCCGCTTCGACGCCTACTACTTCGCGGGCAGCGGCAAGGACCGCGCCAAGGACGTCATCGGCCAGTACACACAGCTCACCGGCAAGCCGTTCCTGCCGCCGCTCTACGGCCTGGAGATCGGCGACGCCGACTGCTACCTCCACAACGCCAACCGCGGCGAGCGCCACACGCTCGACGCCGTCAAGATCTCCGACGAGTACGTCGCGCAGGACATGCCGCTCGGCTGGAAACTCGTCAACGACGGGTACGGCTGCGGATACGAGGACCTCGCCGAGACCGCGCAGGGCCTGCAGAAGAACAAGACGCAGATGGGCCTGTGGACCGAGGACGGCATCGACAAGATCGCCGACCAGGTGAAGGCCGGCCAGCGCGTCGCCAAGCTCGACGTCGCCTGGGTCGGCGACGGATACAAGTTCGCCCTCGACGGCTGCAAGGACGCCTACCGGGGGATCGAGGACAACTCCGACGCCCGCGGGTTCACCTGGGCCCCCGAGAGCTGGTCCGGCGCCCAGCGCTGCGGCGTCCAGTGGTCCGGCGATCAGTCCGGTTCCTGGGACTACATCCGCTGGCAGATCCCGACCTACGCGGGTGCGACCATGTCCGGGCTCGCCTACACGACCGGTGACGTCGACGGCATCTTCGGCGGCAGCCCCAAGACGTACGTCCGCGACCTCCAGTGGAAGTCGCTGCTGCCCATGACGATGACCATGGACGGCTGGGCCGCCAGCGACAAGCAGCCCTTCCGCCAGGGCGAGCCGTACACCGACATCAACCGCCGCTATCTCAAGCTGCACGAGTCGCTGCTGCCCTACTTCTACTCGTACGCGCACGAGGCGACCGAGACCGGGGTCGGCGCCGTGCGGCCGCTCGCGCTCGAGTACCCCGACGACCCGAAGGCCGCGACCGACGCCGCGAAGTACGAGTTCCTCACCGGCGAGGACTTCCTCGTCGCGCCCGTCTACCGGGACACCTCCACCCGTGACGGGATCTACCTGCCCAAGGGCACCTGGACCGACTACTGGACCGGGCGCGTCTACCGGGGCCCGACCACGATCGACGGCTACAGCGCCCCGCTCGACACGCTGCCCCTGTTCGTCAAGGGCGGCGCCGCCGTCCCGATGTGGCCGGGCATCCGCTCCTACGCCGACCGCACCGCCGGCTCACCCGTCGCCTGGGACGTCTACCCGCAGGGCTCCTCGTCGTTCGAGCTGTACGAGGACGACGGCGTGACCCGCGCCCACCGCGACGGCGCCCACGCCACCCAGCGCGCCGACGTCGAGGCCCCGCTGTCGGGCGCCGGTGACGTGCGGATCCGCATCGGCGCGAGCAAGGGCTCGTTCAAGGGCAAGCAGACCGCCCGCCCGTACGACTTCACCGTGCACACCGCGGACGCGCCCCGCCGGGTCGCGCTCGACCGGCGTCCGCTGCGGCAGTACTCCGACGCGGCCGCGTACGCGAAGGCCGGCTCGGGCTGGTTCTACGACCGTGACGACCGCGGAGGCGTCGTCCGCGTGAAGACCGGCAAGCAGTCGACCTCGCGGGGCTTCACGCTGGACCTGAAGGACACCGCCGCCGTCGGCGGGGCCGTCCCCGGCGCCGGCGCGGCCGTCTCCGCCCCCGCCGGGCAGGAGCTCGGCGCGGGCACCGCCGGCACGGTCGCCGTCGACGTCACCGCGGGCAGCCGCGACGCGAGCGACGTCACCGTGTCGCTCGACGCCCCCGACGGCTGGCGCACCGGCGACGCCGTGACCGTGCACCGGATCGCGGCCGGCACCACCCGCCGCGTCGAGGTCCCGGTCACCCCCGCCGCGGACGCCCGGTCGGGGGAGCAGACCCTCACCGCGGCGGTCCGGCACGTCGCGGGCGGCACGGCCCGCACCGCGTCGGCCCGCTTCGGGGTCTCGGTGATGCCGAAGCCGCCCGCCGGCGACACCTGGGCGAGCGACCTGGAGTGGCTGTCCTCGGCCAACGGCTACGGGCCCGCCGAACGCGACCGCAGCAACGGCGAGTCCGGCGCGGCCGACGGCCGTCCGCTCACCCTCGCCGGGAAGACCTACGACAAGGGCATCGGCGTGCACGCCGACTCCGACATCGAGGTCTATCTCGGCGGCCGCTGCACCCGGCTGACTGCCGACGCCGGCATCGACGACGAGATCGACGGCTACGGCGAGGTCGCCTACTCCGTCGAGGCCGACGGCAAGGTGCTGTGGACCTCGCCGAAGGTCACCGGCGCCTCGGACCCGGTGCCGGTCGACGTCGACGTGAGCGGCGCCCGGCACGTGCGCCTCAAGGTGACGGACACCAACGGCTCCAAGACCGGGGATCACGGGGACTGGGCCGGCGCCCGGTTCACCTGCGCCGCCGGGAGCTGACACGACGGCGGGGCCGGGCGGCGCTCAGTGCGCCGCCCGGCCCCGCCCCTGTCACTGCCGCGCCACGGGCCCGGCCTCAGTCCTCCGGGTCCTCGCCGTCCGGACGCGGCGGCTTCGGCGGCTTGGTGCGGTCGCTCGGGTTCTCCCTCAGGTACGAGGAGCCGTCACCGCCGTCCGTCGCGTGGCCGCCCGGCGACGCACCGGGGTCGCGGCGGCGCAGATAGCGCTCGAACTCGCGGGCGATGGCGTCCCCCGAGGCCTCCGGCAGCTCCGCGGTGTCCCGGGCCTCCTCCAGCGACTGCACGTACTCGGCGACCTCGCTGTCCTCGGCCGCCAGCTGGTCCACGCCCAGCTGCCAGGCGCGCGCGTCCTCGGGCAGCTCGCCCAGCGGGATGCGCAGGTCGATCAGGTCCTCCAGCCGGTTCAGGAGGGCCAGCGTCGCCTTCGGGTTCGGCGGCTGCGACACGTAGTGCGGGACCGCGGCCCACAGCGAGACCGCGGGCACACCCGCGTGCGTGCAGGCCTCCTGGAGGATGCCGACGATGCCCGTCGGACCCTCGTACTTGGTCTCCTCCAGGTCCATCCGGGTCGCCAGGTCGGGGTCCGAGGTGACCCCGCTGACCGGCACCGGGCGTGTGTGCGGGGTGTCCCCGAGCAGCGCCCCCAGGACGACGACCATCTCCACGCCCAACTCGTGGGCGAAGCCCAGGAGTTCGTTGCAGAACGAGCGCCAGCGCATGGACGGCTCGATGCCCCGCACCAGCACCAGGTCGCGCGGCTTCTCACCGCGGGTCCGCACCACCGAGAGCCGGGTCGTCGGCCAGGTGATCTTCCGTACGCCGTCCTCCATGAACACCGTCGGCCGGTTGACCTGGAAGTCGTAGTAGTCCTCGGCGTCGAGCGCCGCGAAGACCTCGCCCTTGAACTCCTTGTCGAGATGCGCGACCGCGGATGAGGCGGCGTCGCCGGCGTCGTTCCAGCCCTCGAACGCGGCCACCATGACCGGGTCGACCAGCTCGGGTACCCCCTCGAGCTCGATCACCCAGCGCCTCCTTCCGACGTGCCCTCCGGTACCCGCCCACCTTACGGCGTCCCCGAGGGCCCTCCGCAGCCCCCTGGAACCCGGAGGCTGCCCGGAACACTGCCCCGCGCCGCCGCCCGGCACTCCACCCGGCCGGGGCACGCCCCCGTCACAGGGTCGAACGCAGCCACTGCTCCACGGACGCGATGTGCACGGTCGCCAACGAGCGGGCCGCCTCCGCGTCGCGGTCGCGCAGCGCCGAGAGGATCGCGCGGTGCTCGTGCAGGGTGCGGCTGACCGCGTCCTCCTGGGTGAGACCGCGCCAGACCCGGGCCCGGGTGGTCGGCCCCGACAGCCCGTCGAGCAGCGAGCACAGGACCGAGTTGCCCGTGGCCGCGACGATGCCACGATGGAAGTCGAGGTCGGCGGCGACCAGTTCCTCGACGGAGGGCTGCGGGCCGAGCGCGTCGAGCTGGCGGTCCAGCCGGTCCAGCTCGTCCGCGGCGATCCGGACCGCCGCGATGGCCGTCGCCGCGGGCTCCAGGATGCGGCGCACCGCGAGGAACTCCAGGACGGTGTCGTCCCGGTGGAAGTCCACGACGAAGCTGAGCGCCTCGAGCAGCAGCTGGGGATCCAGGCTGGTGACGTAGGTGCCGTCGCCCTGCCGCACGTCCAGGATCCGGATCAGCGACAGGGCGCGCACGGCCTCGCGCAGCGAGTTGCGCGAGAGTCCCAGCTCCGCGGCGAGCTCGCTCTCCTTGGGGAGACGGTCGCCGGGGCGCAGCGCACCCGAGACGATCATGCCCTTGATCTTCTCGATGGCCTCGTCGGTGACGGCCATGGCACCCCCTCTGCTCGCACCGGAGGGCCGATACCTCCGATGTCTCGCCCCATTATGTGGGCAGCGCCGCCGGAGCGCGGGGGTGTCGGGGATCACGTCCCCGAGGCCTGCTGCTCCGCGGCCGCCCGGTACATGCGGCGCAGCCGGACGACGCCGAGGTCGTGCTGGTAGAGGTTCTCCTGCTGGTCCGCGTCCGCCGGCATGGCCTCCAGCATCACGCGGTCCTGCTCCAGCACCTCCCAGTGGCGCTTCTCGATGAGCGTCCGGTACAGGAAGCGCCACGCGTCGCGCTCCCAGCCCTGGACCCGGCGGTAGCGCCAGAAGAAGACGCCGCAGCGGTTCTCGTCGACGGGGCAGACCATGCCGACGATGCCGAACGGGCCGCCCGGGCCGGCCGACGGCGGGTAGGGGATCGACAGGTCGACCCAGTCGACGCCGGTGCGGCACAGCTCGACCCAGTCGAAGTTCACGCCGCGCTGGTCGGTCTTCTCGAAGAAGTAGCCGCGGTCGGTCTCACGGATGCGGAACTTGGCGGTGGTGTCGCCCTCGAACATCGTGTGCGAGTCGTGGTGGAGGAACGCGCCGTGCATCGGGTCGAGGAGGTTCTCGACGGCGTAGCGCCACGGCACGTTCCACTCGGCGTAGCACAGGAACGCGTCGGTGCCGGGGTCGGTGAGCGGCTCGGGGAGCGTCAGTTCGGCGGGCTCGGGCTGCTGCTCGGTGCCGAACCAGGCGAGGATCGCGCCGGACACCTCGCGCACGGGCAGCGACCGGACGAGCTTCTTGCCCTCCAGGTTGCAGCCGGGCAGACCGGGCACGGACGAGACCGTGCCGTCGGACTCGACCTCGACCCCGTGGTACCAGCACGCCACCCGGTCGCCCAGGTGTTTCCCGAGCGAGAGCGGGGCGCCGCGGTGCGGACAGCGGTCGGCGAGCATGCTCAGGGCGCCGTCGGAGCGGCGGAACAGCAGCCACTGCTCGCCGAGCGCGGTCACCCTGCGCATGGCGCCGGGTGCGACGGAGGCGGACGGGACGACCGGGTGCCACTGGTTGCGCAGGCCGGTCGCGTAGATGTGGTCGGCGGTCAGCGTCATCTGCGGTCACGCTCCCAGGCGGTGCATCTCGGCGGTGAAGGTCTCCCCGGTCCACGGGGCGCCGTCGGGCGCGTGGACCTGGCGGGCGTTGAGCCCGCGCACGACGTCATCGAGGGTGTGGCCCTCCTTGGTGAAGACCTCCTCGAGGGTCGCGGCCAGTTTGACCTCGTACGGGGTGGGCTCGTGCGTCCGGGACTGGTGGATGTCCAGGGACGGCCAGGCCTGTCCGTCGCGGGTGTCGGTGCTCATGAATGTCTCCAGTCGGAAGTCACAGGTCGAGGACGAGGCGGCCGGACGCGCAGCGCGAGACGCAGATCATCATCGAGGCGTTCGCGGCGTGTTCCGCCTCCGAGAGCAGGAAGTCGCGGTGGTCGGGGGTGCCGTCGAGCACCCGGGTCTCGCAGGAGCCGCAGATCCCGTCGCGGCACGAGCTGTTCACGCTCAGCCCGGCCTGCTCGGCGGCCTCCAGGATCGACGTGCCGGAGTCCACCGAGAGCGTGAGCCCCGAGGTGCGGCACTCGACGTCGAACGCCGCGTCGTCACCGGAGAGTGCGACGACGGGCGCCGCGAAGCGCTCCAGCCGCAGCCGGTCCGCCGGGCAGCGCTCCTCCACCGCCGCGAGCAGCGGCTCGGGCCCGCAGCAGTACACGAGGGCGCCCTCGGGCAGGTCGGCGAGCTCGGCCGCGAGGTCGATGTGGCCCAGCTCGTCCTGCGGGACGAGCGTCAGGTCGCCGCCGAGCGCGGCCAGTTCGTCGGTGAACGCCATGGAGGAGCGGCTGCGTCCGCCGTAGACCATCCGCCAGCGGTCCCCGCGCCGGGCGGCCTCGCGGGCCATCGCGAGGACCGGCGTGACACCGATGCCGCCGGCCACGAAGACGTACGCGGGCGCGTCCTCCAGCGCGAAGTGGTTGCGCGGCGCGGAGACGGTGACGCTCTGCCCGGGGCGCAGCTTCGTGTGGACGTGGCGTGAACCGCCGCGCGAGGACGGCTCGTTGAGCACGCCGATCCGGTAGCGGCCGGTGTCGGCGGGATCGCCGCACAGGCTGTACTGGCGGATCTGCCCGCCCACGTGGACGTCGAGGTGCGCGCCGGGCGCCCAGCCGGGCAGCGGCTTGCCGTCCGGGTGGGCGAGTTCGACGGACAGGACACCGTCGGCCTCCCACGTCATACGCCGGACGAGCAGCGACAGCAGGCCTTCGTCGGTGGTGGTCATCGGGGGGACCTCCCTACGCGGTGGGGATCTTGACGGGCGGGGTGAAGGGGTTCTTCATCGGGCCGAGCGCGGCCAGGTCGACCTCGACGAGCGTCGGGCCGTCCGAGCCGACGGCCCCTTCGAGGACCGGGCGGGCGTGCCCGGCGTCGGCGATCCGCAGGTACGGCAGGCCGCACGCCCGGGCCAGCAGCTCGAAGTCGGGCGTGACCAGGTCGACGCCGCTGCGGCGCTCGCTGTACCGGTCCTGCATGTTGCGCAGGACGCCGTACCCGCCGTCGTTGAAGACGAGCACGGTCAGCCGCGGCCGCTCCTGGGCCACGGTGAGCAGTTCGCCGAGGTGGACGGCGAGGCCGCCGTCCCCGGCGATGACCACGGTGGGCCGCGCGGGGTCGGCGAGCGCGGCGCCGATGCCCATGCCGAGGCCCTGGCCGATGCCGCCGCCGCGCGGGAAGACGTTGGACTCGGGGGCGTACATCTCCAGGAGCCGGTTGCCCCAGCTGCTGGACGGGATCGTGACGTCCCGGGCGACGACCGCGTCCCGGGGGAGGACGGCGCGCAGGGCGTCGCAGATCGCGGCCTGCGGGCCGATGTTCTCGTGCAGGGCCGCGCGGACGTCGGCCCGGACCCGGGCGACGCGGGCGGTCCACTCGGGATCGGCGGCCGTGGCGTGCGGCAGCAGCCCGGCCAGCGCGTCGGCCGCGTCGGCGTGCAGGGTGTGCGCGGCCGGGTAGACGCGGCCGAGGGCGGCCGCGTCCACGTCGATCTGGATGTGGCGCTCGGCGCCGGGGAGCCGGAGTCCGTAGTCGGCGGTCTCGTTGGACCGGAAGTGGGTGCCGATCGTGACCAGGGCGTCCGCGTCGGCGAGCAGCGCCCGCCCGGCCGGGGTCGTCGCGAAGTTCCCGACGACCTGCGGGTGGTCCTCGGGGACCGCGCCGCGACCGGAGTTGGAGGTCAGCAGGCCCGCGCCGGTCGCCTCGACGAGCGCGGCCAGCTCGGCGCGTGCGGCGTTCGCCCCGCCGCCGGCCCAGATCAACGGGCGGCGGGCGGCGGCGAGCAGGGCGCCCGCCGCGGCCAGGGCGGCGGCGTCGA
>NZ_WWIA01000858.1 GCF_009870065.1 Streptomyces sp. SID5785
CCGGCGAGCGCACGCTGCTGGTCCTCGACGACGTCGACCCGGTCCAGGCCGAATGCGCCCGCCTCGTCCAGCAGTTGCTGATGGCCGCCCCCGCGGCGCGCCTCCTCGTCACCGCACAGCGCCCGCTCGGCCTCGGCGAGGAACAGGTGCTGCGGCTGTCCGCCCTGCCCGTCGACGTGCCCGCCGGGGCCACCGGGCCGGCGCCCGCGGTGCGCCTGTTCGTCGAGCGGGCCCGCGACAGCGCCGCCGAACTCCTCGGCCGGGACGCCGAGTCGGCCCGGGTCGAGGAGGTGTGCCGACTGGTCGAGGGCGTCCCCCTCGCGATCGAGCTCGCCGCCGACCAGCTGGACCGCTACAGCATCGACGATCTCGCCGCCCGGCTGCGCCAGGGCCAGGGCTGGCTGACCAGCTCCTACCCGGCGCTGCGCCGCCACCAGTCGGTCCGTGACGCGGTCGGCTCCACCTACCGGCTCTGTGCGTGGGCGGTGCGCGTGGTCTGGGCCAGGGCCAGCATCTTCACCGGCTCGTTCACCGAGGACACCGCCGTCTCGGTCACCTCCGGCGGCGGCGTCCGGACCGAGCTGATCCCGTCCTGCCTCGCCCAGCTCAGCGCCCTCGGAGTGCTCCGCACGACCGAGGACCCGGGCGGCCTGCGCCGCGTGCGCTACCGGATGACGCGCGCCGCACGGGAGTTCGGCGCCTCCCGGCTCACCGAGGCCGGCGAGTACCCGGTGGCCGCCTCCCGGCGCACCCACCACATCCGGGCGCTCGCCGCGCACGCAGGTCACTGCTGGGACTCCGGCGACCAGATCGCCGCCCTGTGCCTCGTCCGCGACGAGCTCGACGAGCTGCTCGCCACCGCGCACCACGCCCTGGAGCACCCGCACCCCGAGAACACCGACGCCGCCCTCGACGCCGTCGTCTCCGTCTGGTTCTGGTGGCTCGCCCAGGGCCACGGCGCGACCGGCCTCGACCTCCTGGCCCGCCTCCTGCCGCTGTGCGAGCCCGGCCGGCCCTCCGCGGTGCGCGGCACGTGGCTCGCCGCATGGCTCGCGGCCTGCACGGACCCGGCGGCGGCCCGCGCCTATCTCGCCGCGGTCTGGCCCACCGCCGTGCTCGGCGGCGACGACATCACCCTCGGCCGGGTCGCCCACGTCGAGGGCCTGCTGGCCCTGCGCCGGGGCGACACCCCCGCGGCCGCCACGCACTTCGCGGACACCGCCGCGCTGATCCCCGCCCGGGTGCCCGCCGGCCCGTCCCCCGCCGTCAGCCTGGCCGCCCTCGCCATCGCCCGGGCCGGGTACGACCCGCGCGGCGCCCTGCACGCCGCGCGCCGCGCCGTGTCCTGGCCCGGCGTGCGCGACGACTCCTGGGCCAATCTCGTCGCCA
>NZ_WWIA01000859.1 GCF_009870065.1 Streptomyces sp. SID5785
CCCTTGACCGCGCCCTGCATGATGCCGCCGACGATCTGCCGTCCGAGCAGTCCGAAGACGACCAGGACGGGCAGAGTGCCCAGAAGGGTGCCGGCCATGACGACGGACTGGTCCTGGACGTATCCGCCGCCCAGCTGGCGCAGGGCGACCTGGACGGTGGGTTCCTGCGAGGACAGCGCGATGATGGGCCAGAAGAAGTCGTTCCAGGCGGTCATGAAGGTGAGCAGCCCGAGGACGGCCATGGCGGGCCGGGCGATGGGCACGACGATCGTCCAGAAGATCCGGGAGGTGGAGGCGCCGTCCACCCGTGCCGCTTCGATGAGTTCGTCGGGCAGTGACTGGGCGATGAACTGCCGCATGAAGAACACCCCGAACGCGGAGACGAGGCTGGGCAGGATGACCGCCTGCAGCTGGTTGGCCCACTCGAGTCTGGCGATCACCATGAAGAGGGGGATCACACCGAGCTGGGGCGGGATCATCATCGTGCCGACGGTGAAGGCGAGCAGGGTGTTGCGGCCCTTGAAGCGCAGCTTGGCGAAGGCGAACCCGGCGAGGGTCGAGCACAGGACGGTGCCGACGGTGATGGAGCCCGACACGATCAGGGAGTTGAGCAGGGCCTTGCCGATGTCCGCCTGTTCCAGGGCGAGTTGGACGTTGCGCAGGAGGTGGGGTCCGGGCAGCAGGGTCGGCGGGGTCTTCGCGATGTCCGCGTTGGAGCGGCTGGCCGCGACGATCGTGTAGTAGAAGGGGAACGCGGAGACGAGCACGGCGAGGATCAGGAACGCGTAGGCGAGCCGCCCTCCGTGCAGGGTGCGTCCGGCGCGCGGACGGCGCCGGCGCGCACGGCGGATCCCGGCCGCCGCGGGACGCGCGGTCAGGGGCGCGCTCTTCGGATCGGCGAAGGTGGTCACCGGCCGGCCTCCTTGGCAGGGCGACGGCGCGCGAGCAGGGCGTTGACCCCGACGAGCACCAGGATGAGCAGGAACATCACCCAGGCGATGGCCGCCGCCCGTCCCAGGTGGAAGAAGGACCAGCCCTGTTCGTACATGTAGAGGCCGAGGGTCTGGTACTGGTGCGAGATGCCGCCGCCCGGGTTGCCCTCGAACAGCAGCGGTTCGCCGAACAGTTGCGTGGCGCCGATGGTGGACATGATCACGGAGAAGACGATCGTGGGGCGCAGACCCGGCAGGGTGACGTGCAGGAACTGGCGCCACTTCGAGGCGCCGTCCATCTCGGCGGCCTCGTAGAGCTCGCCGGGGATCGACTGCATGCCGGCGAGGAAGATCAGCGCGTTGTAGCCGGTCCAGCGCCA
>NZ_WWIA01000860.1 GCF_009870065.1 Streptomyces sp. SID5785
ACGGCACGGCCGCGCGCGGCAACGGGCCGCCCTCGGCGCCGGGCGCGGCCAGCGGCGCGCGCGCCGCCCGCAGCCGGGCTCCCGCCCAGAACGCGGCCGCGAGGACCAGCGGCCACACCACGTAGAACTGCTCCTCGACCGCCAGCGACCAGAAGTGCTGGAACGGCGAGGGCGGCGCGTCCGCCCGGAGGTAGTCGGTGCCGGAGACGGCGAGCCGGACGTTGACGGCGTACAGGGCGCCCGCGAGCGCGTCCCCCGCGTACTCCTCGAACCGCACCTTCGACAGGAAGAGGTACGCCCCGGCGAGTGTCGACACGGCGACGAGTGTCGAGGCGGGCAGCAGGCGCAGGGCACGGCGGGCGTAGAAGCGCGGGACGGATATGCGGCCGGTGCGCGCCAGTTCGCGGGCCAGGAGGGACGTGATGAGGAAGCCGGAGACGACGAAGAAGACGTCGACGCCCACATAGCCGCCGGCGACCTGCGGCACTCCGGCGTGCGCGAGCACGACGAGCGTGACGGCGACCGCGCGCAGCCCCTGGATGTCCGCGCGGCGGCCCGGGGCGGCGGCGGCCGGGACCGGCACCGGCGGGCGCGGGCGGCGCTTCGGGAGACGGGGTCCGGGACGCAACAGGGGCAGTGCTTGGGGCACGGTGGGCCGACTTCCTCACGGGGCACGCGGAACGCGGGACACACGAAACGCGGGGCACGCGAAACGCGGGGGCACTCGTGGGACGGGCCCGGAAGTCGAACAGTTGCGCCCCTGCGGAGGAGTTCCACGGGTCTCCGATCGGGCGTGACCCACCGCTCACACGGCGTTCGGGCCGGGTTCACCCGGCGCCCGGGTCAGCGGTGCGCCAGGACGTTCACCACCCGGCCCTGCGGGTCCCGCGCGAAGAAGCGGCGCACGCCCCACTCCTCGTCGCACAGGTCGTGGACGATCTCGGCGCCCGAGGCACGCACCTGCGCGTAGACCGCGTCGACCTCGTCGGCCGTGTCGAGCTCGATGCTCAGGTCGGGGACCACCGGGCCCGTCGCGTCGTGCGTGAACAGGCTGATCTGGGCCGTGGGACGGTCGGGCGAGGCCAGGGTGCGGATCCAGCCGAGGTCCATCACCTGCTCCAGGCCGATCAGCCCGTAGAAGTCACGGTCGGCGTCGAGGGCGGCCGGGTCGGCGGGGGTCACGGTGTGGTTGGGGACGACGCGTCGTACGCTC
>NZ_WWIA01000861.1 GCF_009870065.1 Streptomyces sp. SID5785
TCGGCCACCGCGCGGCCCGCGACGACCTCGGGCAGCCAGCGGGCGCGCAGTTCCTCGCCGCCGTGCGCGTGGACCGGGTGGGCGCCGAGGCCCTGGAGCGCGAGCGCCGTCTCGGCCTCGGTGCAGACCCGGGCGAGGGACTCGCGCATCAGGCACAGGTCGAGGGCACCGGAGGTGAAGAGCCGCTCCAGGAGGCCGAGCCGGCCCAGCTCCGCGACGAGCGGGCGGTTGACCCGGCCGGGCTCCGTCCCGCCGTCCTCCGCGAGGGGGGCGAGACGGCGGGCCGTGAGCTCGCGGAGCTCCGTACACCAGGCGACCTGTGATGGTTCGAGTGAGAATGACCCCATACGGACCTGCTCCTCCCGGTCGTGCACCCTCGACTGTGCGGGAACCGTATCGCGCCCCGTTGACTGTCGTCACCATCACGATACGCTCGATGTGCGACCGACAGACCGTCCGGCCACGTGAACGCGACGCCCCGGCACGCCCCACGCGCCCGGGCCCACACGGCAAGGGGGCGCCCAGGCGATGAGCTCACCGTCCGCACCGCACGACCCGCAGCGTCCCGGCCCGCCCACGGATCCGCCCCTGCCCGCCGCACCTCCTCCGCTGTCCCCGTCCGGGTACACGGACACGTTCGCCCGCGACCGGCTGCCGGACCCGGCCCTGTGGCCCGGGCTGCTCTTCGACCTGCCGGAGCTGCACTACCCGCAGCGGCTCAACTGCGGCGCCGAGCTGCTCGACGCCACCGTGGAGCGGTTCGGCGCGGACCGCCCCGCTTTCCACGCCCCCGGCGAACCGACGTGGTCGTACGGGGAGTTGAAGGCGACCGTCGACCGGATCGCGCACGTCCTGACCGAGGACCTGGGCGTCGTCCCGGGCAACCGCGTGCTGCTGCGCGGCCCCACCACACGCCATCTGGCGGCCTGCTGGCTGGCCGTCATGAAGGCGGGCGGCGTCGCCGTCACGGTGCTCGCCCAGCAGCGGGCGCCGGAGCTGGCCACCATGTGCGAGATCGCGCAGGTCGGACACGCGCTGTGCGACGCACGGTCGGTGGACGACCTGCTCAAGGCCGGGGTGCCGGGTCTGCGCGTTGCCACGTTCGGCGGCGAGGGTCCCGACGACCTGC
>NZ_WWIA01000862.1 GCF_009870065.1 Streptomyces sp. SID5785
GTCGACGGCTGGCAGCAAGCCATGTGGATCGGCGCCGCCGTGATGGGAGTCCTGCTCGTCCACGTCGCGCTACGCGGCCCGAGGGCCACCAACTCCGTACAGGCCGACGACGAGACGGCCGAGGCCGAGGCCGCGCCGACGGCCGGGGCCGCCGAGCCCCGCTGACCTCATCGGATCCCCGTGCGAGCGCCGCACGGCGCCGCCCGCACGGCACGCGCCCGTCGGGCACACCACGCTCCTGCGGTGTGTCCGACGGCCGTCCCGCGCGGAGCACGCCCAGGTACGTCGCGCTGCCGGGGACGGTCACCTCGCCAGGCGGCGGTCCCGGAGCGCAGCCGCCTCACGGAGGGCGGCCCAGTGCGCGGCGAGCCACGTCTCGACGGCAGTCTCCGTCGGCAGGCCCGCAGGCAGTGCGTCGTGCAGGGCGGTGGTCTCGGGTTCCAGCTCTCGGCAGCGGGTCAGGGTGGTGGGCTCGTCCGGTCCGTGAGCCTTGACCAGGACGCTGCGCAGAAACATGACATTGGCGGCCACGAGCCACGTCTGCATGCCGGTGTGGGGCACACCGGAGGAGCCGTCGTTCCCGCTGGCCAGGGCCCACGGGTCGGGGGCCAGGTACCGCACGGTGCCCACGCCTGTGAAGGCAGCCGCAGCCGCGCACATCGAGCAGGGTTCCTGCGTGCTCCACAGCGTCAGGGCACTCATGTCGCACCCGGTGCGTGCCGAGCCGAGGGCGTTCATCTCCGCGTGGGCCAGTGGCGTCCCGTGCAGTGGGCCGCGGCCGGGGCCGTCGTCGTAGGCCCGGTTGCGTCCCTCGGCCAGCACGGATCCGTCGGCCCCCGTCAGTACCGAGCCCACGGCCAGCCCACCGGCGGTCAGCGCCTCGTGGGCCAGCACCAGGACGCGGCGCACCGCCTCGGGTGCTGCCGCCCACTCGTCCTCGAAGCTCTCCACACGTGCCAAGATCTCAGGCCCGCTCACGTTCGACAAGATCACACGTGCGGCCACCGGGCCGCGATGCAGGCTTCGCTTCGCCGAGGGCTGCTTCGCGTCAGTCGGGGCGCCTCACACGCGCCCAGGCCAGTGCGCCGGCGCCGCCGATCAGGACCGCGCCACCCGCGAGATACGAGGGCTTGACACCC
>NZ_WWIA01000863.1 GCF_009870065.1 Streptomyces sp. SID5785
CTGGCCCGCGAGGCGCTGCGCCGGGCCACGGACGGCGGGCTGCGGCCGGTGCCCGCGGCGGCCCGGCCCGGCTGGTTCACCGACGACGACGTGGTGCGCGCGGTCGAACGGATCCTGTGGGTGCCGGTGGCCGGGCGGCCGCTGGTCGCCGCGTGCGGGCACGTCACGGAGTGCGACCTGGCGCCGGACGAACTGGCCGCCGTGGCCGGGCTCCTGAACGCGGGCCGCCCGCTCCTCGTCGCCGAGCTGACCCCGCCCGCGCGGAACCTCCTGTCGGTGCTCGCGGGATTCCGCGCGGTCGAACGCCTGTGACCCCGAAGGCCGCCGGGAGCCGCCGGGGGCCGCTAGGAGCCGTACGGGATGGCCAGGTACTTGTACTCCAGGAACTCGTCGATGCCGACGCTGCCGCCCTCCCGGCCGAGGCCCGACTGTTTGACGCCGCCGAAGGGGGCGGCCGGGTTGGAGACGAGCCCCGTGTTGATCCCGACCATGCCCGTCTCCAGGCGTTCGCCGACCCGCAGCGCCCGGTCCAGGTCGCGCGTGAAGACGTACGACACGAGCCCCCACTCGGTGTCGTTGGCGGTCCGCACGACGTCGTCCTCGTCCTCGAACGTGAACAGGGCGGCGACCGGGCCGAAGATCTCCGTGCCCGTCAGCTCGGCGTCGCGCGGGACCTGCGCGAGGACGGTGGGCGGGTAGAAGTGGCCCGGTCCGTCCGGGAGTTCGCCGCCGGTGAGGATCTTGGCACCGCGTCCGACGGCGTCCCGGACCAGGCGCTGCACCTTCTCCCGGCCCGCGCCGTCGATGAGCGGGCCGACGTCGGTGCCCGGGGCCGTGCCGTCGCCGACGCTCAGGGACGCCATCCGTGCGGTCAGGCGCGCGGCGAAGTCCTCGGCCACGTCCGTGTGGACGTAGATCCGGTTGGCGGCGGTGCAGGCCTCCCCCATGTTGCGCATCTTGGCGACCATGGCGCCGTCGACGGCCGCGTCGAGGTCGGCGTCCTCGAACACGATGAACGGCGCGTTCCCGCCGAGTTCGAGCGAGGTCCGTACGACGGTGTCGGCGCACTGGGTGAGCAGGATCCGGCCCACCTGGGTCGAGCCGGTGAAGGAGAGTTTGCGGATGCCGCCCCCGCGGAGCAGGGGTTCGACGACCGCGGCGGCGTCCGAGGTGGTCAGGATGTTGAGCACGCCGGGCGGCAGTCCCGCCTCGGCGAGGACGCCGGCCAGCGCGAGGGTGGACAGCGGGGTCTGCGGGGCCGGTTTGAGGATCATCGTGCAGCCCGCGGCGACGGCCGGCCCGATCTTGCGGGTGCCCATCGCGAGCGGGAAGTTCCACGG
>NZ_WWIA01000864.1 GCF_009870065.1 Streptomyces sp. SID5785
CGCCGTCCACGCGGCCGGCGCCCTGCACCGTGACGTCAAACCGGCCAACCTGCTGCTCGGGCCGGACGGTCCGAAGCTGATCGACTTCGGCGTGGCCCGGCCGGCCGGCGCGACGCCGATGACGGCGACCGGCGCCCTGGTCGGCACCCCCGGGTTCATGTCCCCCGAGCACGTGGCGGGCGGGCGGCACGTGGTGCCCGCCTCGGACGTGTTCTGTCTCGCGTCGGTGCTGGCCTTCGCCGCGAGCGGCGCGGAGCCGTTCGGCGACGGGCCGGTGGCCGCGGTGCTGTACCGGGTGCTCCACGCGGAGGCCGGACTCGACCCCGTACCGGACGCGCTGCGGACCGTCCTGCGCCGCTGTCTCGTGCCCGGCCCCGACGACCGCCCGGGCGCCGACGAACTAGCGTACCTGCTCGAGGCGTTGCTCCCCGGCCCGCCGGACGCCGCGGATCCGGCCGGGCCGGCCGCGCCGCTGATCGCCCGGTCCCGGGAGGACGCGGAACGGCTGTGCGCGTCGGGGCAGCCCCTGCTGCCCGAGCCGGAGCCGACGCCCCTGCCGCCGGGCTTCGTGGCGACCGTACGGGACGCGCCCCGCGACACCCCGCAGGCCGCGACCCCGGCGTACCCGTCCGGTGGAGAGGCGGGCCCGGCCGCGCCGTCCGCCCGCAGGCGCCGGCGTCCCGCGCTGATCGCCGCCGTGGCCGCGGGCATCGTGCTCGGGGTGGCCGCCGGGCTCCTCGCGGCCCGCGACACGACGCCCCCGGACGACGC
>NZ_WWIA01000092.1 GCF_009870065.1 Streptomyces sp. SID5785
GGCGCGGGGAACTGCGCGACCAGCCCCCACGCACGGAGAGCCGAAGTCCCGCACCCCAGGGGACCGCCATTGCATCGGCGCCCCGCGACAGATACGGATAGCCCCGTGACGTCATTCGCCCCGGACTCGATCGTCCTGAACCGCAAGCTGCCGCTCTGGTATCAGGTGTCGCAGTCCCTGCGCGCCTCCATACTCGGCAGATCCCCGCAGGACCCCCTGCGCCTGCCCACGGAGGAACAGCTCGCGGCGCACTACGGCGTCTCCGTCCTGACGATGCGCCAGGCGCTGAAGGAGCTGGAGGACGAGGGGCTGATCACCCGGCACCGGCGCCGCGGCACGTTCATCGAGCCGGACGCCCGGCGCGGCGCCCCGGTCCGGCTGCTCGGCTCGGTGGACGCCATCGTGGCCCAGCAGTCCGGCATGACGACCCGTCTCCTGGAGCACGACGTCGCGGCCCCGGTCCCGCCCGCGCTGGCCGAGCACTTCCCCGGGGCCGCGCACGTGGCCGCGTACCACCGGCTGCGCAGCGACGAGAAGACGGGCGAGCCGACCAACCACGCGCGCAACTACCTGCGCCCCGACCTCGGCCCGCTCGTCGATCCGGCGGACCTGGAGCGCCGGCCGATGACCAAGGTGCTGCGGGACGTCGTGGGTCTGCGCATCAGCCGGATCACGGACTCGGTGGAGGCCCGTCTCGCGGACCCGGAGACGGCCCGGCTGCTCGATGTGCCGCTGCTCAGCCCGATCCTGCACTACACGGGCATCACGTACGACGAGGAGGGCAGGGTTCTGGACGTCGCGGTGATCCACTACCGCGGCGACCGCTTCTCGTTCACGGTGACGCTGGACGCCGACTGAACCGCCACCGGGGGGACGTACCATGCCGGGCGTGACGAACGACGGGCTCCCGCACGCGCTGCCGCTCGCGGACCTCATGCCGTGGTCCGTGGCGCCGCTGCGGCTGGGCCGGTCCTGGCCGCTCGCGCCGGATGCCGCGTCCCTGAAGGCGCGCTGGGAGCGGTTCGTGCGGGCCGGCGAGGAGGAGCGCGCGGCGCTGCTCGAACCCTCGCGCTCCCGGACGCTGCACTCCCCCGCCGCTCAACTGCCCGGCCGGCGCACCGGCACCGAGCCGCTGGCCCGCGCCGCGGGTCCCTGTCCGGAGCCGGTGCGGCTCCTGCACGCGCCGTTCGACGAGCAGTGGCTCATCCCGGACCAGCGGCTGCTCGACGCGGCCCGGCCCGAGCTGTGGCGGGTGGCGGGCGAGCGCCAGCTGTACCTCGTCGAGCAGGGTCATGTGCCGGACGCGGGCGGGCCCGCGGTCCTCGCCTCGGCGGTGCTGCCGGAGGGCCGCTCCCCCGCGGGCCGCCCGGGCCGCATCCGCCCGCTGTACCGCAGGCCGGACGGCACCGAGCCGAACGTGGCGCCGGGGCTGCTCACGCACCTGTCCGGCACCTACGGCGAACAGGTGGGCGCCGAGG
>NZ_WWIA01000865.1 GCF_009870065.1 Streptomyces sp. SID5785
CCCACTGCCCACCGACCGGTTCCGCGGGGAGGAAGCCATGACCTCCGAGCATG
Organism: Streptomyces sp. SID5785; assembly: GCF_009870065.1. GTDB lineage: Bacteria > Actinomycetota > Actinomycetes > Streptomycetales > Streptomycetaceae > Streptomyces. Next base: position 54 of record NZ_WWIA01000865.1, read on the forward strand.
TCCGACGCAGTTACTCCTTCGTCTGCCTGGACTGCGGGCACGGCTGGGAGAGCACCTACGAGATCGACGTGAGCGTCGACGACCACGGGCGCATCCGCGCCGCGTACGCGCTCGACGGCCGGGCCACGCCGTCGCTGCTGCAGGCGCCGCGGTGCGCGAACTGCGAGGGCCGCCGGGTCCGCATCCTGCGCCCCGGCCGCGTCGCCGGGGTCCGCCCCTTCGAGCGTTAGGGCCTGTCTTCGGACTCCCGCGTGCTCAGGCCCGGCTGCGGACCTCGCCCCGGCCGAGCAGCTCCGCGAGACCGCGCCGCGTCGCCGCCAGCACCACCCGGTCCTGGCGCCGCAGCACATAGCCCGGATGCAGATTCCAGACGAGGCCCGTGGGACGGTCCGGCTCGTCGTCCCCGGGCGGCGCCGTCAGATCGGGCCGCCGGTCGGCCGGCGGCGCCGCGTCGAGCGCCAGCACCCGCCACGCGCCGGGCCGGAACGACTCGGCGATGGTCCGCCCCGCCAGCTGCGGATGGTCCGCCACGTCCAGCGCCGCGACCAGCAGCACGCTGCGCTCGACGGGGATCGCCCCCAGGATCTGCCGCCCCATCATCGCCACGGCGAACGCGGGCGCGGCCAGCGTCGTGACACTGCGGCTGCGGGTCAGCGCCCCCGGATGCGCCGCGCGCAGGGTGCGGTACACGGCAGCGGCGAACGCGTCGTCGTACATGCGCAGGGCCACCCGCAGATCCGGCTTGACGGCCCGCGCGGTCAGCACCGCCTCCAGGTTCGTCGTGTCGATGCTCGTCAGGGCGAGCAGCGCGTGCGCGCGGTGCACCTTGGCGGACTCGAGCACCCCGTCCTCCGTGACGTCCCCGACGATCGTCGGCACGCGCAGACTGCGGGCCAGCGCGATGCCCCGCGCCTCCGGGTCCTCCTCCACGCACACCACCGGGATGTCCAGCTCCCGCAGCCGCGCGAGCACCCGGGTGCCGATCTTGCCGAGCCCCAGCAGCACGATGTGCCCCGACAGACCGCGCGGCGGACGCCGCAGGGCCGAGGCCGTGCGGAAGGTCCCGAGGGCCTCCAGGACGGCCGCGAGCAGCACCGGCAGGAGCAGCAGCCCGGCGAAGCCGGTGAGCAGTTGCAGCACCTTGCGCGCCGTCGGCTCGTCCAGCGCCGGATCGTCGATCGCGAACAGGTCGAGCAGCGTCACGTACGCGGCGTGCACGGGCGCCACGTCACCGGTCGCCCACGTCGCGACGGCCAGCCCCAGCACACTGACCGACAGGCCGAACGCCGACCAGCGCAGCCGGCGCGAGAACAGCGAGCCGATCGGCATCCGGCGGGCCGCCACCGAGCGGACCGGCGCGGGGCGCCCGGCCGGCGAGACCGTCTCCAGGACCACGGTGCCGCGCCCCCCGGCGGCCGCCACCGTCCGGTCGTCCGGCAGCAGGCGCGGGCCCTCCCGGCCGTCGTCCGTGTCGGCGCCCTCCGCGCCGGCCGGGTCGCTGGCCGTCGCCGACAGCAGGGCGAGCGTGGCGAGCCCCGGATCGGGCACCTGTCCGCCGCGCGGCGGGGTGCGTTCGACGGCCCGCAGGAGCAGCCCGTCGGCCTGCACCACCTTGCTCGTGCCGGCGACCGCGGTCGCCGCGAGTGCCGGAGCCGCCGTGTCGGCGTCCGACAGGACCGTCGTCGACGCGTCGAGATCCGCGGGGCCGCGGCCCGGCGCCGACAGGGCGGCCGCCTGGTCGAGGAGGTCGGCGAGGTGCTGGCCCAGCGTGCGGTTGTAGAGCCGGATCACCAGCCGCAGCCGCGGGTTGAGCCGCCGGGCCGCGAGCGCCGCGCGGATGTTCGCCTCGTCGTCGTCGTGGACCAGCGCCAGCGCGGTCGCCTCCGCCACCCCGGCCTCGGTCAGCACCTGCTCGTCGACGACGCTCGCCTGAAGCACCGGGGCGGGGCCCGGCGCCGCCGGCTCCGCCGACCGGTTGAGCAGCGCCTGCATGCGTGCCAGCAGCGTCGAGGTGCGCGCG
>NZ_WWIA01000866.1 GCF_009870065.1 Streptomyces sp. SID5785
CGCGGGGAACTGCGCGAGAAGCCCCACCGGCGTGCACCCGGCGACGAACCCCGATCCCGCCCCACCGCCGGTCAGGCACCGCGCAGGGCGAACCACAACTCCATCCGCACATCCGGATCGTTCAGATCCGCGTCCAGGAGCTCCCCGCAGCGGGCCACGCGCTGGCGGACCGTGTTGCGGTGCACGCCCAGCGCGAGCGCCGTGTTCTCCCAGCTGCCGTGCACGGAGAGCCACGTCCGCAGCGTCTCCAGAAGCACCGGACGGCCGTCCAGCGCCGCGAGACCGGGCGCGGCCGTGCCGTCGGCCCGGTGCCGGACCAGCGCGCTGCGGGCCGCCCGGGCGCGGGCCAGCGCGTGCGCCGCC
>NZ_WWIA01000867.1 GCF_009870065.1 Streptomyces sp. SID5785
CGCGCAGTCCGATCGAGGCCTCCAGCTCGGCGCGGGCCCGGTCGAGCTGTCCGCCGAGGAGGGCGAGGATGCCGAGCTCGTGGTGGAAGTAGGCCTCCTCGGGGACGTCCCCGGCGAGCCGGGCCGCTTCCTGTCCGGAGCGCAGGGCGCGCTCCCAGGCGCTCCAGGCGAGCCCCGAGGCGAACGCGGGCGCGGCCGCGCGGGCCAGCTCCACGGTCGGGCTGCTCTCGCCCTCCGCGGGCGGCGTCGTCATCGGCACGAGGGCGCCGAGCGCGGCCAGGACCGCGTCGCTCTCGGCCGCGACCCGCTCGGGCCCGACGGACGGGTGCCCGGCCCACCAGGCGTAGTGCAGGGCGGCGGTGCGGGCGTGCTCGGCGCCGTCCTCGTCGTAGCCCGCGGCGACGAGCTGGGTGCGCACGTCGGACGCGAGCCGGTAGTGGCTGCCGACCGGGGTGACGAGGGCGCAGGAGACGAGCTCGGCGAGGGCCGCGTCCGCGTGCGTGTCGCCGACGAGCGCGGGCAGGTGCGCCTGGTGCGGGATCTCGCCGCCGAGCGTGACGGCGAAGCGCAGCGTGGCCCGCGCGGACGCGCTGAGCCGGGAGGCCAGCAGGGCGGCGGGTGCGGCGCCCTGGGCGAGCGAGGGCAGCGGCACGTCGTGCGCGTCCCCGCTGTCGAAAGG
>NZ_WWIA01000868.1 GCF_009870065.1 Streptomyces sp. SID5785
GGTCGCCGACCTCTCCCTCGCGGAGTTCGGCCGCAAGGAGATCACCCTCGCCGAGCACGAGATGCCCGGCCTGATGGCGATCCGCAAGGAATACGCCGCCACCCAGCCCCTGGCCGGCGCCCGCGTCACCGGTTCCCTGCACATGACCGTCCAGACGGCCGTGCTCATCGAGACCCTGGTCGCGCTCGGCGCCGAGGTCCGCTGGGCCTCCTGCAACATCTTCTCCACGCAGGACCACGCTGCCGCGGCCATCGCGGTCGGTCCCGAGGGCACCCCGGACAACCCTCAGGGCGTCCCCGTCTTCGCCTGGAAGGGCGAGACCCTGGACGAGTACTGGTGGTGCACGGAGCAGGCCCTGACCTGGCCGAACACGCCCACCGGCGGCCCGAACATGATCCTGGACGACGGCGGCGACGCCACCCTCCTCGTCCACAAGGGCGTCGAGTACGAGAAGGACGGCAAGGTCCCCTCCCTCGACACCGCCGAGTCGGACGAGCACCGCACCATCCTCGAGCTCCTCCACCGCACCATCTCCAACGGCTCCCAGAAGTGGACCCAGCTGGCGTCGGAGATCCGTGGGGTGACGGAGGAGACGACGACGGGTGTGCACCGGTTGTACGAGATGCAGCGTGACGGGTCGTTGTTGTTCCCCGCGATCAATGTGAACGATGCGGTGACGAAGTCGAAGTTCGACAACAAGTACGGGTGCCGGCATTCGCTGATCGACGGGATCAACCGTGCCACGGATGTGCTGATCGGTGGGAAGACGGCTCTGGTCTGCGGGTACGGCGATGTGGGCAAGGGGTGTGCGGAGTCGCTGCGGGGTCAGGGTGCGCGGGTGATCGTGACGGAGATCGATCCGATCTGTGCGCTGCAGGCGGCGATGGACGGTTATCAGGTCGCGACGCTGGAGGATGTCGTGGACCAGGTCGACATCTTCGTGACGACGACGGGCAACAAGGACATCATCATGGCGTCGGACATGGCCAGGATGAAGCATCAGGCGATCGTGGGGAACATCGGCCACTTCGACAACGAGATCGACATGGCCGGTCTGGCGCGGATCGACGGGATCGTGAAGGACGAGGTGAAGCCGCAGGTCCACACGTGGACGTTCCCTGACGGCAAGGTCATCATCGTGCTGTCCGAGGG